>JAGHSC010000236.1 GCA_018066065.1 Candidatus Cryptobacteroides faecihippi | reverse complement strand
GTGGAGCCATTGTGGATGGCCGCGGCATGTTTGGCAGAAATGCCCGAAGAATACGCCCGATCCAGTATCTAGGTCTGGCGCTTCTGCTGTCCGGCGTCGTTCTCATCAAAGTCATCTGAGCCGGGTCGAAATGAAGAATGGACAGACCTATAAGACATATCTTTCAATCTGTGATTCTGCGACATTAAAACAAAAAAGAAACGATCCACCCACACAGATCGATGAATAAGCGTCTCCTTTCAAGATGATACTTGATTCTGACATTTTCCATGTCTTCAAGTCAAACTTTACTATCCTGTTCTGTCGAAACGTGCTCCCATACTCTGGGACAAGTATGTATAAAACATCTCCACTAATGAAGCCATCAGCATTCAAGGTATAACACTCCTTATCCAAACCATCTGCCTGATGAGAGAATTTCACATTATTTGAATAAATCTTTCCTTGACACAGATCGATATTGCCCAGCTCTTTGCCATCCATACCCACAATCTTGGCCCAAGGAAGAGACAGAGGGAGAAGAACCAGCTTATCACCATAAGAAAGAACATGAACACGATTCATCGTGGATGTCTTTTCTGATGACCCATACTTCTCAACCTCGAAAAATGGAACATACTCTCCTCTTTCCGAATCCATTCTTATAGTACAATAATCACCATCCCTGAATGGAAAGATAAATTCTGAGCCAGCCAAAGCAAAACGCGAATCGCTCGTCTGAGAAGGGAAAGAGAACTGCCGAGCCATGGTTCCATCATAGAAAACTTTCATTTTACTTGAAGCGAAATCCATTATGAACACGGAGTCTGCTCTTACGAGAAAAGAAAAAGGAGCTATCAGTTCTCCCGGACCATTCCCACCTTGAGAAATAGAAGTACAGGTTGTCAGTCCCTCATCAAATCTCAGAACAGAACGACGATCAATATCCAAAGCATATAGGTGGTCGCCGTCCATCTGCAAAGCGCAACAATTTCCCAAAAACGATGAATCTGGAAGAACAGAGACAGACAAGTCGGGACTGACTTTCAACTCAGCCAAATCATCCCGACATGACACACAAAAAAAGGACAAGGCAAGAAAAGAAGCCTTAACACATCGTTGTATTACCATCACATAAAACCCACTGATATCCTCGCATACACTTTGTAACGCCTGTACAACCGACAGAACCAACCGGTTCTGTATGGCCTGGTTCATAACAATTAGCTGTTGCAGTGCAACTATAACCAGATTCCTCAACCGCCAAAGCTTCGACAATCCCAGAAAATAGAGAAATTGTCCTCTCTCTGTTCTCCTTACATAATGAAGCAAACAGCAAAACGGAAATACTCAACATCACAGATGAACAAATAATAAAGCACTTTGTTTTCATGACATAAATTTTTCTCAAAGATATGAATTAACTGACGATCGCTTTAGAACAAAAGTGCATTTAATTCTAGTACCCAAGACAAAGACTGGAAGAACAAAAATGATGGCGAGGATAGAGAAGAGCATGCCGGAGATGGTACCTATCGCGAAGTCGAACCAGAAGACCTCTTTCGGACCGTCGGTAAGGAATGGTATGAGTCCAAGGATCGTGGATGAGATTGTCAGCATGATCGGCGTGATCTTCATTGCGAAAGCCTTCACATAAGCCCTGACATGACCCCCAGGCAGTCCCTTGTCGAGTCCCTGGAATGCAGACACCAGATAGATTCCCGCATTGACAACCATGCCGCTCAGCATCACGAGAGCTGCAAAACCGCCCTGGTCGAATGTCAGGTTCGAAAGGCCGAAAGCCAGGAAAAGGCCAATGAACGAAACAGGGATCATGAATATCACCGCAAGAGGAAGACGGAACGACTCGAATGACATCGCAAGGATGCCATAGATCACAGCCATGATCAGAAAAAGTAACCAGGCGAACTTTTCCTTCGCAGTGTCAAACCACCCATAGCCAGCTTTCTCAGCCTTGTAGCCGACAGGAAGCACCTCATCATTCATGTGCTTCACGATCTTATCCGAGACGCTCCTTTCGAGCTCATAGCTACCAAGGAAATCGTAACAGACATAGAGCCTGTAGGACTGGTTCACTCTCTCGATCTGAACCCCTGTCTTCTTCTTTTCTATGCTTCCTACCTCAGAAAGAGTAACAAACCTGTCCTCAGACTCGACTGGAGAATTGAGGACATGCCACAGATCATAGGACTCGACCTCTGAAGACCTGAGCACCATCGGAACGGAAGCCCCATCAGGCCCACGCTCTGAACCGACAGTCTGCTCATACAGAGGAAGGGACAGAGCCTGATAGAAAGAATAGGGATTGATCCCATTTGCTGTCATCCGTCCGAAATCATAATCCAGTACGAATTCAGTCGATGGACGTCCATACCACCCACCTGACCAGATTTCAGGCTCCTGGACACGACGCTGGGCGGAAAGCAGGTCCATGACTGTGTCCGCATAGTCACGGAGAGCTTCATAGTTGTAACCGCTCAATGAGATGCGATGACTCTTGTAGTAGCTGACAATGTTGTTGTTGAACGAGTTTTCGTCGATTCCATAGACCTGCCAGTTGGCACCACCGAAGTTGATGGCCATCCTGGTCACCTCAGCCTTAAGCAATGACGGGAAACCTGAAGATTCAGCCTCCGGAGTGAATTCCACCGAGATGGATGCATTGTCAAAACCAGAAATCGTTGTCCTGAAAACCGAGATCTCATCAAACTGAGACAGATAGTTTTCCATCGCCTTCACGACCTCATTCAGCTGGGCCACCGTACAGCCCTCCAGCATTCCAGCCCTGATGAAAAGCTGGCAACGGGCAGGCTCTCGGTAGAAGTTCGCCCTGTTCAAGGATCTGTAGAACAGACCGAACGATGAGCTGAAGACCCTGTCGAGCATGTAGCGATTCCTCTCGTAAGGGTCCCAGCCCACAACCTTGTCAACCGCCTTGCGGAAAAGGGTGGCAGACTCTTTCTCCCTGTCAGTCAAAGGCTTTGGAAGGACGCAGAGCGGGACTCCAAAGGCAATCACAAACGCCAGCACATACACCCAGCGATGACGGAGTCCCCATGAGATGTATCTTGAATATGCACCCATGGCACCTGCAGCTCTCCGAAGCATCCTAAGCGAACGAGTGCGGTTTCCTGAAGTTGCCGAGACGTACTCCATCAGGGAAGGGATGAAGAGGTAGCAGACCAGCAATGAAAGCGCAAGGTCGGTGGTGATGACCCAGATGAAATCCGAAAGGTCAGCCTTTTCCTTCTCTGGCAGCAGAAGCACCATCAGAAGAGCGCAGACAGTCGTCGCCACAGCGGAGAGAATCGCAGGAAACACCTTCCTGTCATGCCTGTAGCGATAATGGTCTATCATCACAATGGAAGTGTCTATCACGATTCCAAGCGAGACAGTTATGCCCGCAAGGGTGTAGATGTGGATAGGGATTCCCAGGAAAGAGTAAATCGCCAGCGCAGTGAGTATGTTGACCGCGAGCGTCAGCACCACGATGAGCAGATAGCTCCACGAGAGGGTCGTCAGGAAGACAAAGAGAAGAAGGATGAGCACACAGAGCAATGTGCGCCTCACGACTTTCGAAATCTCGCCACTCACATATTCAGAAGCATCATAGGCCTTCATGGCAGAGATTCCCTGAGGGAACGAAGCCTCGAGTCCTTTCATGCAGGAACGGACAGCGGAAGCCGTCGAGAGAAGGTTGTCGGATGAGGCAAGGCCAACTGAAAGAGTCACAGTGTTCAATCCATTGATCCTGAAATAGGAGGACGGCTGGGACTCCTCGAACCGCCACTTCGCGATGTCTCCAAGATGTACGATCCTGCCCTCGACATTGCGGACAGGGATGGACGCAAAGCCTTCTGACGGTTCTTCCGAAAGCAAGACACTCATCATCCCACCCTCAGTCCTGGCGGTTCCGACTTCATGGACCACATGCGCCGAATTCAGCGCCGTGGCGATGTCTGCTGCAGTGATCCCTGCGGAACGAGCCTTTGCCGCATCGAATTCAACGGTCCACTGGAACGGCGTGTCACCACTGACGTCAACGCGATCCACTCCCCGGATCGATGACAGACGCCAGACGGCATGCTCTCTGAGATAGGAGGCGATTTCCCTGGAAGGGAGTGATCCGTTGACCAGATAGACCATGGTCGAACGTTCGCGGCTCTCAGACAAGGAGACCTTCGGATAGGAGAGCGAAGCAGGAAGATCATCCCGGATGTTCCTTATCGCGGAAGCAACTTCAAACCGAGCCGAAGTCATGTCCCTCCCCTTTCGGAAGGTCACCGAGACTCTGCCGGAACCATTTGAAGACGTTGAACTTACGTCTGTCACCCCGCTCAAGCCAGCAAGCACACCTTCTATCCTGGAAGTAGCCTCCGACTCAACAGTCTCAGCAGAGGCGGTTGGATAGGAATATGTGACCGTCAGGGAACGTCCTTCCGTCGAGGGCAGGTACTGCACGCGGAGACCCGGCAGGGAAAGAAGCCCCACCAGGGAAAGAGCCGCCATCAGCAGGATTACGGAAAACGGCGACTTTCTGTCAGTCCTTCCTTCCATTGTAGATCGAATGATAGAGAGAAGGAACGACAAACAGGCTCACCAGCGTGCCCACGGCCATTCCGACGATGATCACGACAGACATAGGATACTGAAGATCAGCTCCCATGCTGCCTCGGGCCAGGAACGGCAGGACAGCAAGGATGGTAGTGAGCGAGGTCATCAAGATGGCTTTCATCCTCCTCGAAGACGCATCCATGACAGCATCATCAAGTGATTCGCCATTCTTTCTCAGACGATTGATCGTGTCGATCTTGAGAATGGAATCATTCACGACGATGCCAGTCACGACGATAAGGCCTATCATGGACATCACATTGATCGAGATGCCCAGAGCCATCAACGCAAGAAGTGATGCAGCGATGTCGATCACTATCTCGGAAAGGATTACAAGAGGTTGCACCAGAGACTCGAACTGCGAGGCAAGGATAAGGTAGAGCAGTGCCAGTGCGGCAAGAAGTACCCAGACCATATGACCCGCAAGCTTCCTGCCTGAGAACCAGGACCCGGTGAAGCTGACATCGAAGCCACCATCATTCATGACCACCTCCCTGACAGCAGACATGACCCCTGGCACATCCCTGGAAGGGACATCCAGATTCAAAGGATAGCAGCCGCCGTCAGCGCCGGCGACTCTGGTCTTCAAGTCTTCCACAAATGTCTGACGCATCAGCGATGACACCGGAATCGTACGGACATCGGCATCAGCATCAGTTATTTCCACGAGTGTCTCAGAAAGGATCTCCGACAAGTCTCCAGCATCCGAGCCCATGACGACCGGGACGCTGCGTGACCCCTGAGCGATGTCAAAGAGATGGTTACCGTCCAGGGCGTTTGACAGGACTGAAGCGAGGCCCGCAGAAGAGACCCCGTACAAGGTCATCAGCTCGGGGTCAGCAACAAACATGACGTTCGACACGACTGATGGGTCTTCTATGCGCACGTCAGGAAGAGCCTCACGCAGAGAGGCAATCAATGTACGCAGGGAGGCGACAGACATCTCCGAGCCAGCGATCGGGCGGAGTCGGGCAGTCAGAGCAGCTTCTTCTCCACCGAACACAAGGTCAAAGACATTTCCACTCTGGCGGAATGAGAACAACGCATCGGGCCAGCGGCTCAGTATTGCATCGGAGAGAGATTCCTTCGCAGCCTCAAGGTCGGATGGAGTCGGACAAGAGACATAGACAGAAGCTTCGCTGACTCCCTGATCTCCACTGTGACTCAGAATGAATTGCTGAGAACCAACCATCGAAGTCACTTGATCCGAACAGTCCTTGACCGCCTGTTCGAGAGACTCTGCCCTTGACGCATTGGCCTCTACCGACAGATGCTCATTCCAGTCGACAGACAGGATGGCGTCAGTCTGCGTCATCTGAGGGAAACGCTCTTTCGGCATCATTGTGAAACAGACCACTGACACCGCAATGCACAGAACAAGCAAGCCCCATGAGAACCACTTGGCAGAAAGCGACTTACGCATCCAGGAATCATCCCAGCGAAGAAGTGCCGGCATTGGATCCAGGCGGGAAAGAAGCCTGCTTGGGGAGTAGGAGTCCTGCCCCTTGAACCACCAGTGATAGAAGACAGGGACAACCAGGACCGTGACGACATAGCTCGTCAGAAGAACGGTGGTGACAGACAATGCCTGGTCGCGGAAAAGAGACCCTGCAACGCCACCCATGAAAACGAGAGGCAGGAAGACCACGCAAGTCGTCAGCACGGAGCTCATCATCGGGCCAAGCACCTCACGAGTGCCATCTACCACTGCATCACGAAGATTTCCATCACGATTCCAGCGTCCGGTGATGTTGTCCACAAGGACCACGGTGTTGTCAGTCATCATTCCGACTCCGAGCAGGAGGCCGGAAAGGGAGATGATGTTGATCGACATCCCCATCAGCCTGAAGCAGGGCATGGAAAAGACGAGAGAGACCGGTATGGAAAGTGTCACCAGCAGAGGCGACCTGAAATCTCTCATGAAGAAGACAATCACCACGCAGGACAAGAGGATCGCCATCAGAATGTTCTTCAGAAGACTGCTGATTGAATATTCAAGCAGGCGGGTCTGATCCCTGGTGACGGTGAATTCAAGCTGCGGGTAATCCACCTTGAACTGTTCCATCAGTGCCGAAAGCGACTCCCGGAGGTCGGACATCCTGGCATCGCTCTGCTTCACGACTGCCATGCACACGGCAGGATCGCCGTCCGAGCGGACAAACCCATCCTTCCTCGCAGGATGCACCTTGACCTGAGCGACATCCCCAACCTGCATCAGTCTGCCGCCGCAGTCGAACCAGATTGCGGCAATGTCCTCAGCGGAAGTCGAACGAGAGTCAAAGCGGACATTGTAGCGATACTCGCCATCGCGGATCACAAGGGAGCCAAGCCGGACGTCTGAAGCCTTGATGATGCGTTCCAAAGCCTCCATCGTGAGACCAAGCTGACGAAGCTTGGCCTGATCGGGAAGAATCAGGATCTCGTCCTCTTCCAAGCCGCTCAAATCAACCATGGCGACCTGAGGCAGCTGCTCGAACCGCTTGGCTATCACCTCTCTCACGAAATGGCATGTCGCAGGGAAATCACCGCCTTTGACATTGACGAAGAATGCCGGGATGTCCGTTGCGCTCGCTTTCATGACCTTTGGACGCGCAACTCCGGAAGGGAGCAGGGACATGGCCCTGTCAATCTTCTCGTTGGCTTCGATGAAGAGATAGTCCATCCGCGCACCCTGCGGGAAGGAAAGACGGATTGAACCACTTCCATCCCTCGCCTCGCTGACAATGTCCTCCAAGCCATTGATCTGAACCAACTGCTGACGCAGAGGTTCAAGGATGTCCTTGTCCATCTCCCTCGCCGAACACTCGGAAGACAAAGCCTGGACAGTCAGATAAGGGATGTCGACATCCGGAATCAGGGACACCGGCATCAGACGGATGCTGACAAGCCCAAGCACGACGACGGCCAGCATCGCCATCGTCACAGCCACGGGTCTGTCTATCAATCTGCGGAGCATGAGTCTATCTGTTCTTCAGAACCACATCAGAGTTGTCTGCAAGGTTCAGGTTACCGGACACGATGACCTTGTCTCCTTCAACAAGATTGGCATTCCTGTCCTTGTTCGCCTCGATCGCATGGGAATCTCCGTTCGAATGAAGGATGTTCACATAGGTCCAGTGGGCCTTTCCGTCTTCGGAGTAGGTGAAGAGCACATCGAGGTTGTCACGGATCACGACAGCGCTTCTTGGCACGACAAGCTGGTCTGGGATGGATTTCTCAGCAACGATCCGCACATTCATTCCATCCAGCAGCGCTCCATCATTGCGCACACGGGCAGTGACGCAGATCTGTCCCTTGTCATCGACAGAAGGATTGATGCTGGTGATCGAGCCAGCATATTCCCTGGTCTCATCGGCATAAGGGCGCACCTTCACAGGCATGCCGAGCGTTATGAATGAATATTCAGACTCAAGCACCGAGAATTCCACGTCAAGCGAGCTGTCATCGACGATTGTGCAGAATGCATCAGCACCCACCTGGTCGAAACGATGGAGGGTGATGTCGGCAACTCTCCCGGGGAATGGTGCCCTCAGCACCGTCCCTGCAATCTCATGCCTGGCGGAAGACAGCTGGTTGACGGCAGCACTGTAGCCCGAGCGGATGCGTCCAGTCTCCATCAGCTGCGGAGGAACCGTGGACGTGTCTCCCACAGGGTAGCCCTGGCCGGCCAGGAAATCCGACAAGTCAAGCTCAGCCTTCTTCAGTGCAAGGCGGGCAGACTCAAGGGAAATCTCGAGGTCAGGGCGGTCAAGGCCTGCGATCACGGATCCCGCTGCGACCCCGTCACCGTTCTTGACATTCAAGGTGGCGATCTTTCCGGAAGTGCCGAAGCTCAGGGCACTCTTGCGGGCAGCCTTCAGCCTGCCGTTGGACAGCAGCTGCCTGCTGAAATCGCCTCTCTCGAGAGTGATGACCTCGACCTCATTCGTCTGAGGAGCGTACTCAAGCTTCCCTTCCATTCCTTCATCTCCGGACTTGGCAACATTGTTACCACATGAGACCGAAGCGAGTACTGAAAGGGTCGCAAGAATTGATGTGACTATGATTCTTCTCATGTTCAATCTATCATTTCAGTGACATCGATGTCGATGTCTTCCCCTTTGATGAAATCGTAGAGGGTGTAGTATCTGAGTGTGTAGTAATAGTTCCAGTAGTTGCCAAGGTCAGAAAGATACTTTGTGCGGGCCTCGTCGCTGTCGTTCTGGGCATCTGTCAGCTGAGTCACCGTCGCAGTGCCAGCGCGGAACTTCTCCATCATCAATGAATACCTCTCCGCCGCGATGTCCATGGCCTTGTGGGATGCGATGCACTGTTGCCTCTGGGTGTTGAACTGACCCACAGCGACGAACAGTTTCCTGCGGTTGTCATTCTCGCTCTGGAGCGTCTGAGCCCTGATCACTTCCTGAGCCGCCTTTGCTTTCTGGACCTTGCCCCTTCCCAGCCCCCAGTCAAAGATCGGGATGCTGAACGACAGGCCCACGACTTCCTGATTGAGAAGGTCCTTGTAGGCATCCGGCATCGTGGACCCTGTCTGGGAAAGGCCCAGGCGTGCATTCAAGCTCATCGAGATGCCTCGATCTGCCTTGGCCTTGGCCACGGCTGAAGCGGCCTCGAGCTCATTGATTTCATTATCCAGGCTGAATGTCGAATTCCTCAGGCATTTGTCAAGGACAAGGTCGTAGTCCATGAAGACATCCGGAAGGGCATCTTCGACGACAGGAATGACTTCGACGGACTCGTCGAATCCCAGAAGAGAGTTGAGCTTCATCTGTGCCTCCCTCAATGCGACCAGATTCTCACCGACGTTCAGGCTGTCATTGATTGCGCGCAGCTCAAGCTGGAGATACTCATCCTTCGTCACGGAGCCAATCTTCATCCTCTCCAGAGCAATGCTGCGCATCGCTTCCGTGTTCTCGCAGTTGACGCGGGATGATTCATAGTTCCTCGATGCTCCGATGAGAGCGAAATAGGACTGTGCGACCTGGATGGTGATGTCTTCCATCGCTTCGATGTACTTCCTCTTCCCACGCTCATATTCCTTAGGCTCAATCATCTTGTCCCAGCGGAACTGATTGTAGGCGAATAGAGGCTGGACATAGCTCATTGTCACCGGCTGGGTGTACCAGGTGAGCTTGTTGTTGACCCCGAACTGGTCGATCCTGGAAAGATCCGAGTAAAGATAGAGCCGTCCGCCGGTCAGGGTGATGTTCTGGGCCAGCTGGAGTCCGAGACTGTTCTGGAGATTGTAGGTGTCTGCGTACTTGAACGAGCCGTCGTCGTAACTCTGCAGAAGGGTAAGCGACCGGTCATAGTTCATCAGGTTTCCGTAGAGGTTGATCGAAGGGAGACGACTGGCGAGGTAGGACCTGTAGGCCCAATAGGTCGACACAAAGGCATGCTTGGCTTCAAGTGCCTGCACGGACTGCCTTCTGGATGTCGCAATTGCTTCGTCCAGAGTCATCCTGTCCTGCCCCGGAAGGCCCTCAAGGCTGACAATCATCCCCAGAAGCAAAGCCATTATCATTCTCAGATTCTTCATACCTGTCACAATAACCCGCTCAAGTTAGTGAATTACGAGTAAAACAACAATAGACAAAAGTAAAAATATCTCAATCATAGTGGTCTCATACGGAAATAACATCAAAAGAGGATAGCCGAATCAAATCGGCTATCCTCCTTCCTCTAATAATAACCAATAATTATCTCAGTCGAGCTTTGAGCTCTTCAGGAATATCCGGCATGGCTCCGTGCTGTGTGCACACGAAAGCTGAAACATCCACACCTATCGCGTGAGCCTCGCTGATGCTCTTTCCTGCGAGTACTGCCGCGCAGAATGAGCCGGTGAAGGAATCTCCCGCGCCGACGGTGTCTGCCACCTTTACGGCAGGGGTGTTCTGGAAGGATACCTCGCCGTTCTGGCAGATGACGTATGAACCGTGTACTCCGCAGGTGAGTATGACCATGTCGAGGTCATATCGTCTGATGAGTTCATGGCACTGGTCCTCGAAGTCCGTGAGCTGGAGAGCCTCTCCCTTTACGAGGGCCTCGGACTTTATGTCTCCAAGTTCCAGAAGGCTGGATATTGTGACAATCTCCTCATCGTTGAGCTTCAGCACGCTGGAGCGGAGAAGGGACTCCTCTATCACCTCGCGTGAATACCAGTTCTGGCGGAGGTTGATGTCGAACACCTTGATGGTGCCGAGCTTTGGCATGGTGTCCAGGAACTTCTGCACAGTCTCGCGTGTGACGGCTGTGCGCTGTGCCAGGGATCCGAAGCATACGGCGCGGGTGTTCTTGGCAATCTCCTCGATTGCCGGGGTCCACGGAATGTTGTCGTAGGCAACGCCGAGGCAGATGTCGTACTGAGGGATGCCATTGCCGGAGAGGGTTACCTGCACGGTTCCGGTAGGGAAGTCAACCTCCTCGAGATGGGCGATCATGTTGCGCGGTGCAAGCTCGCGGCGTATCTGTGCGCCATCCTCATCCTTTCCTATGGCGGAGACCGCCACTCCGTTGAGACCGAGCTGGCTTACGTGATAAGCGAAGTTGGCAGGCGCGCCGCCGAGTTTCTTTCCTTCAGGGAGACAGTCGAAGAGAATCTCTCCCAGTCCTACTATATAATCTTTCATCCTTATTTAACCTTATTGATGTAAGAGAAAAGATAGATGACACCGGCAGCCATGACTGCGACTGCACCCATCTGGCCAACGGCGTCGCTGGCGAATCCCATGAGAAGAGGGAAGATAGTTCCTCCGAAAAGACCCATGATCATGAGTCCGGACACCTCGTTCTGCTTCTGCGGCTCTGCCTGCATTGCGGTGGCGAAGCACATAGAGAAGATGTTGGAGTTGCCGTAGCCCACAAGTGCGATGGCTGCGTAGAGCATCCACTGGCTGTGTCCGAAGAACATTCCCACCATGCTCAAAGCCATCATGACCACCGAGATGGTGAAGAAAGTGCGGGTCTTGAGAACTCTGAGGAAGAACGATCCGGTGAAGGCTCCTATGGTTCTGAAGATGAAATAGAGTGAGGTTGCGAATGCGGCCTCGTTGAGGGTCATTCCAAGACGCTCTATCAGAAGCTTTGGAGCGGTGGTGTTCGTTCCCACGTCAATGCCTACATGGCACATGATGCCGAAGAAGGCAAGGAGCACGGCCGGCTTGCCAAGGAGCTGGAGGCACTCCACAAAAGTGGAAGCCTTTCCCTCAGAGGCAGGCTCCTCGATAGGGGTGAAGCCGAGCAGGAGGGTTGCAAGGATGCCGACGATGAAGTAGATCACGAAGAGCACGCGCCAGTCAAGGCCGAAGCTCGGGATGACTGCCGTTGCACCCCACATTGCGAGGTAAGGTGCGAGGAATGAGGCGATAGCCTTCACGAACTGGCCGAAGGTCAGTGACGATGCGAGGTTCTTTCCTCCGGTCACGACGCCCATGAGCGGGTTCAGGGAGGTCTGCATGAGGGCATTGCCTATTCCCAGCAGGGAGAAGGATGCCAGCATGATCGGGAAATTCTCTCCGAAGATGGGCAGAAGAAGGGATACTGCCGTTACGATGAGAGAAAGCAGCACTGTCTTCTTCTTTCCTATCCTGTTCATCAGCATTCCGGTAGGGACGCTGAAGATGAGGAACCAGAAGAATACAAGCGAAGGGAATATGTTTGCGACCTTGTCTGAGAGCTGAAGGTCTTCCTTTACATAGTTCGATGCAATGCCCACCAGGTCCACGAAGCCCATGGCGAAAAAGCACAGCATTACGGCTACGAGAGGCAATTTATTATTTTTCATTATTTTACGATGTTAAGTGGTGATGTAGGGAATACAAGGTTGGTGAGAACGACCTCACCATCGTTTCCGAATACCTCGACAGATGCATTGTCGATGAAAACGCGGATGGATGTAAGCTTGCGATGTACCGGAGCCACTGTCTTCGCAGGGAAATCCTCGCTGAAATCTGTGTCTCCGCAGCCGCTGCGGTCAACGGACAGGGTCATGGCCTTCTGGTCATAGCTGATCACGAGCTCGTCTCCGTCATCGTTGGCGAGGGTTATGGTCCTGCTTCCGTTGATCTTGAATACCGTATCCAGCCCGGCGTTGTCATATTCCGGTGCCGGTCTTGAACCGAGATAGTACTTGCCGCCTGCCTTGTAGAGGAACGGGTCGCGAACTATGGTATTGGAAGATCTGAACTGCTTGGTAGGCACCTCGTTGGCGTACTGCCAGTTAGACATCCATGCTATCATGGAGTGGCGGTCATCCGGGGCGTTGTAGAAGGAAACGGAGGCGTAATGGTCCTTTCCGTAGTCCTGCCACAGAGCCTTGCCTGCGGTGTACCTTGTCTCGTCGTCCACGGTGAACTCACGGCCGTCGAAGTCTCCCACGAAGTACTGTGTGGCACTTCCTCCATAAGGACCTCCCGGGTTGAGGTTGCAGATGAGAACCCACTTGCTCTCATTAGTCCCTTCCACCTTGACCTTCATCAGGTCCGGGCACTCCCAAACGCCGTAGTGGCATCCCAGTCCGCGTCCGAAGCGGGATTCCTCCTTCCAGTGCTTGAGGTCGGGAGATGAGTACAGACGCATTTCCTGGCCGCTTGCCATGATCAGATTCCATTCGTGGATATCCTCGTTCCAGAATGGGTTAGGGTCGCGGAAATCTGCAATCTTTGCTGTGAGGACAGGGTTTCCGCTGTATTTCTGGAAGGTGTAGCCTCCGTCTGTGCTGTATGCTATGGACTGGGTCTGGATATCGTGGCCGAACGGGGTCTGTATGCAGTTGGTGTACATTGCTATGACAGCACCCTTGCCGAAGCATGCGGTGCCTTCCTTGTCCACAACGCATGAACCGGAGAAGATTGTGCCGTGCGCGTCCGGAGAGAGCACTATGCCGTGGTCTGTCCAGTTGATGAGGTCTGTGGATGTGGAGTGTGCCCAGTGCATGTTGCCCCACATTGATCCGTAAGGATTGTACTGATAGTAGAGATGCCATACTCCGTCCAGGTAGAACATTCCGTTAGGGTCGTTCATCCAGCCGTATTCAGGTGTGTGGTGGTATACCGGACGGAACTTCTCATCCTCCGGGGTGTAGCTGTCGCTGAGCTTGATTCCTCTGATGCGTGGCTCTGAGGATACACCGCCTCGGTTGCTGTGGTTGATGTTGAAGTGGGTGTAGAGCATCAGGTCCTTACCGCGGAATTCATCAAGCTTGAGGGGAAGGTAGTAGTCTATCTTGTTAGAGGCGATGTGCACGTTGATGGTACGGCACAGCTGGCCGTCCGCAACTATGGTTATCTGCGATTCCCTCGCATTCTCCTCGATGGGGAGGATGAGATATTTGCTCTGTTCCGTGGCCGGGATATGTATCCCGATGTAGTCACCCGCCAGCTTCTCCATTTTCAGCCCCTGCGAAAGTGCAGGGACTGAAAACATCGAAGTTGCCAGGATTGCAATTAGAGTGTTTCTGATTGACATCTGGTATTATATCTTAGTACTGTGTGACTTTGACATCGCTTACGGTAATGTTGCCGCCGTGGGAGTTGATGCTCCAGCAGTTCTTCTGGATACCGTAGATACGCTGTGTCGTACCGTAATCACCGTTGATGTAGGTTACGACAACAGAATTGTCTGTGAAGATATCAATTTTATAGGTATTCTCCGCAGGAATAGGGAAGATGTATCCGTCAGCACCCGGAATGAACCATTTGGCATCCGGAGCCTTGCCCTGCTGCTCGAAGTTGACCTTGCGGCGGCCGTTGTCCCACTCCGGGTTGAAGCGGAGGGTGTAATACTTGCCAACCTCTTTCTCGACTGCCTTCTCTACGTCACCCTCTTTCTCTGTACCGCGTACGAAGCTGACGCTGAAAGCATCACCTTGCCAGTCCAGCTTGACAGTGAAGGAAATGTGGTTGTGGTAGCCCAGACGGTTGTACAGGACGTAGGCGTCACCTGTAAGGCGGCCGTTGTCGTAGTTCTTGCTGTCCATCACCTTGAGCTCTGCATTCTGGCTGTATTTAGTCTCCATGCCGGGAACCACACCTACGGCAAGGGTTCCGTCACTGTGCTGGATGAGCTTGTGGCAGACGAGGGCGCCTGACCAGTTAGGCTCACCGTCGGCACCAACGGCGATGTTCTTGTCGTGGTAGGTGTTTCCGGTACGGTAAGGACACCATCCCCAGATGTAGCGGTCCTTTCCGTTGGAAGCGGTCTTTGCAGCGTAGAATGCGCGTGTATCCAGGACACCCTCATGCTCATCAGGCCAGTTTCCGCCCGGATCCTGGAAGCACTTCTTGAGGCCTTCGAAGGAATCGGCCTTCATGTACTTCACCTTGCGGCTGAAGTCTGCCTTGTAGGCCTCGCTGTATACGAGATACCACCAGTCTCCCATCTTGAAGATGTCCGGACACTCGCAGAAGCGGTTCCATACCATGTTGAACTCGCCGTTGAAGGTCCAGTCCTTCATGTTGTCTGAAAGGAAGTCGAGGAATCGCGGATCCTTCTGGTCGTCTGTCCTGTAGGTAGAGACGACCATGTGGAACTTGCCTCCGTCCTCGAAGATCTGAGGGTCGCGGAAATCCTGTGAAGAATAGCCGCAATCCCTTCCCTTGAGGCTCCAGAGATTGTCCTTTGTCCAAGTCTTGAACTCAGGTGATGTTGCCCTCATGAGAACCTCGCGGCTCTCGCAAAGGCCGTTGTGGCCTGTGTAGTAGAGGTAGTAGAGCTTCTCTGAGGTGTTGTAATAGACGCATCCCGTTCCGAGGGCGGCATCCTGCTGGAGACGGGACTCGCCTACAGGGATGATTTCTCCCATGGACTCGTAGTTGTATCCGTCCTTGGTAGTCACGCACCAGATAGGGTGGAATCTCTTGTCATCGTTCACAGGATACTCCTGAAGATAGAGGATCTTGAATTCTCCGGAATTGCTGTCATAGAACGGCATCGGGTCTCCAACACGGCCAAGGGCCGGTTTGTAATAGGTTGAGTATGCCTCTTCCTCCGCAGGGGTGAACACCACTGTTGTACCGATCCAGTCCTTTGGTGCGTCACCTTCGAACTCTATGCGGTCACAGGCCGAGAGGACGACTGCTGAAATGAAGATAGTATTGAGTATTCTCGATTTCATGTTGAAAATCATTTTTAGTTGGTGAGATGTTTGATGGCATTACCGGTGATGATGCCTACGTTCTTATGGAAATTCTCTGTGTATGGATTTGGTGAATACCAGTCGTAACATCCGGAGCCGAAGCATACTATACCGCCCTTTCCAAAGCTTCCGTTATAGGCAGGGCACTCCCACATTGTTACTGCCTGATCCCAGCCGTGTGCAAGAACCTTGCAGCCGGTCAGTTCCTCCCAGTAGTTGAAATCACCGTCTTTGAACATCCATTTGCCCCACTGTGACACACAGTTGGAGATCTGATATCCGGCATCGAGGGTCTTCACAGGGAAACCACCGATGATGCCTTCCCACAGATAGCTTGACTCGTCTCTTGCAGGGAAGTCCCAAGGTCCGCCGATAATCTCGCCACCGTCATCGCTTGCACCCCAGCAGTTGTTGCAGCAGAGCTGATCTTTCACTGCACCAAGCTTGGCGGCAAAGTTCACAGCCGCACGGCTGAGGATGAATGCTCCGCCTTTCTTGTAGTGATCCAGGAGTGTGTTCAGGCATGCAATTGCAGTGCCGTTGGCTGCACTCTCGAAATCTCCGAGGCTCTCGGTAGGCTGTCCCTGCCAGTGCCACCAGATGAGTTCGCACTCGCTGAGGTTGACGGTATTGTTGCGGAGCTCTTCCCATGAAACGAACATGGAGTTGTCTATGTTCTGGAGCATCCAGGTACATGCCTCGCGCTCTTCTCCGCAGAGCTCCTCTATCTTGCCTGCGTTCTTGCTGCCGAGGAAGATCGCGGAAGGAGCTGTTATCTGCTCTACAATCACTGTGTACACTTCTGTGGCGGTGTTGTCTGTCACAGTGTATTTCACAGGCTCCGAGAAGTTCTGCATCACTCCGCTCTTAGGGGATACGGTGGCATCTTCTGAAAGCTGGATTGTAGGGATTATGTTCGTTATATCCACGGAAGCCGGCAGTTTGGCCACGATTGTCTTGGTAGCCTCGTCGATGCTGGCCTTGTAGGTCTTGTTGATGATGAAGGAAACTATGCGTGCCTCATCGTTCTTCACTCTGACGGTCCAGTCCAGATAAAGGTCTCCGTTGGTGATGTGGAGGTTCTTCGGAGCTTCGAAGTTTACCTTGTCTCCCTGGGCGATGTTTGCCTTGGCTCCGTCGGATATCTTCAGGGTGGATACTGTCATGGCTGATTTGCCGGTGAAGTCCACAGGGACCTTTACCTTGACGGTGCGTCCCTTTGCGTCTATGATACCCTCATATTTGTCATCGAGGGTCACTGCTTCCACTGAACAGTCTCCCGAAACATTGAGGTCGCTTAAATTGCTCTTGTTACATGCTGTGGCAAGCATTCCAAGAAGAGCGACACATAAGATTTTGTATTTGCTATTCATAAATGTATTTCCTTTTTGTTATGCCTACCATTGTGTAGAGTTCTGCTTGTAGTGGCCGTTGGCTGCAGAGATCTGAGAGAATGGAATAGGAAGGTACTCGTTCTTGTCCGCTGTGAAGTCAGCCTCGGTGTAGATGTTGCAGCTCTCGATCTCCTCGGCGAAATACTTGTCGAGTGTGCTCTTTGCCTCACCCCAGCGCACGAGGTCGAAGAAACGCTCCGACTCCATTGCGAGCTCGAGACGGCGCTCCATCTTCACGATGTTGAATGCCTCTTCCCTGGTGTAGTTCTTCTGCTCGTCGTAAGGTCTGCAGTAGAACTTGACTCCGTACTTGCTTGGATAGTTGGCAATCGTCTGTGTGGAAGCGGCAGCACGATTTCTGATCTTGTTGACTCCCGCAATCGCTTTCTTGCCCTCGCCGAGCTGTGCGTATGCCTCGGCTCTCATGAGGATCACGTCTGCATAGCGGAACACGATGCGGTTCATGGAGCTTGCCCAGTATGAGCCGTGGATGAGGTATGAACCTATGAGTGCAGGGTCCACATTGTGCTTGAGAGTTACGTAATATCCGTAGGTACCGCCTGAACGGCTCCAGCTGCTGCTCCTGTCCATGATGAAGTTCTCGTTGAACATGTATGGAAGGCCTGGCATTCCCACTGTGAGATAGAGACGAGGGTCGGTATTGTGCTTTGTATAATCAAGATTCTCCTTGTTGAAATCGTTGATGAGAGGGTATCCTTCCTCATCTGTGCGGAATGCATTCACGAGGTTCTGAGAAGGCTTGTAGAAGTCGCAGCCACCGTCTGTCACCTCTGTGATGTTAGGTACGATGAGGCCATAGCCCCAGTTGAGGTTTCCGTAGGTGGAACCGTCGTTGCGTGAGTACTGGATGGCCCAGAGTGACTCGCAGCCGTTCTCATACTGCTCTTCAGGGCGGAAGTTGTTGTGGATATCCTTCTCAAGGTCATAACCGCCTTCGGAATAGATCAGCGGATCGGTGTAATCGAGCACCATTCTGAGGTCGACCTCTCTGATTTCGGTTATGGCATTGGACATCTCGGTATCCTGGTGATAGGCCTTGTAGAGAAATACCTTTGCAAGGAAAGCCGCGCAGGCTGCCTTGGTAGGGCGTCCCTTGTCTGCCTGTGTTGCAGGGAGCACGCCGTATGCGTACTCGAGGTCCTTGATAATCTCCAGCCAGCCCTCGTCATTGGTGAACTCGGTGTTCGAGATCTCGCCGTACTGGGCGTAGGTGTAGTCTGTGCGGGTCACGAACGGAATCTGCTTGAAGAGACGCTTGAGCTGGAAGTGTGCGTAAGCGCGAAGGAAACGGAGCTCGCCCAGCCTCTGATTCTTGAGTTCGAAGCTGTCGCTGCTCTTCTCCACAGCGGCGATTGCGGAGTTGACACGTGAGATGGCGTTGTAGAAACGCTCCCAGATGCCGTTGATATTCCATGCGCCGGTATCTATACCTTTCTCGACCTCGAGCTGATGGAAAACGTTACCGTCTGAAGGGGAGGAACCTCCCTTGTATGCATCGTCTGAACGTACGTCGAAGTTCCAGAGCGAGAAAGAAGAGTTGATGTCCTCGGCCGATGTGAAGATGGCATAGGCGGAAGTCACCATGTTGTCTACGTATGCGGGATTGTTTATCTGATTGTCAGTAAGCTGTCCTTGTGGTACCTGCTCAGAGAGGAACTTGGAGCAGCTGCTGGCTGAGATGATGGCGGCTCCCGCAAGAATTATTGAAATAATATTGTTTTTCATGATTGGGTACGCGATTTAGAATGTGACGTTGAGTCCAAGTGTTACATTCACAGGGATAGGATATCCGAAGGTAGGAACCTCAGGATCCACGCCGGTATATCTGCGGCTCTTGATTGTGAGAAGATTCTGGGCAGATACATAGAAGCGCAGACGCTGCATATAGACTGCCTGAGCCCATTTCTCAGGAAGGTTGTATCCCAACTGGATGTTGCGGAGCTTCAGGAATGAGCCATCCTCCACGAAATAGCTTGAAAGACGCTTCTCGTTGTTGTTGTCGTAAGTCGAGAGGGCAGGGATGGTGGAATCAGGGTTGTTCGGAGTCCATGCATCGAGAACCCTTGCTCCCTTGTTGAGGTTAGGGACGTTCACACCGGACCAGAGGTCGGTCTGGGTCTTGTAGTCGTAGGTCATCACGTCTACACCCTGTACACCCTGCCAGAACATGGTGAGGTCGAAGTTCTTGTACTGGAGATAGATGTTGAGACCGTAGCTGAAGGCCGGTGTAGGGTCGTAGATCCACTGCTGGTCCTTCTCGTTGATGAATCCGTCCTTGTTGAGGTCCTTGAATCTCATGCGGCCTATTCCTGCACCTTCCTGAACGGCATGGTTGTCAACCTCGTCCTGAGTCTTGAAGATACCGTCGTAAACATAACCTGCCTGGGATCCCATAGGATGGCCCACAACGCTGTACACTCCGTTACCGCCGAAAGTACCCTTGGCTGCGATGGTTTCAGGAAGCTTTGTGACCTTGTTGCGGTTTGTTCCTATGTTCGCGTTGATGTCCCAGTAGAAGTCATCCTTGTTGCTGCGCCAGCCTACATTGAATTCGACACCCTGGTTGAGCATCTCGCCGGCGTTGATCCACATCGAGCTTCCCTCACCCATTACTGCGATACCAGGCATTGAAACGAGGATGTCCTTTGTGCGCTTGTCGTACCACTCGAAGCTGCCGTAGAGGGAATCCTTGAACAGACCGAAGTCGAGACCGATGTTGGTCTGGGTTGTGGTCTCCCATCTGATATCGTCGTTACCGAGCTGGTTGCGCTTGAAACCGCTGTCGAGGGTATGACCGCCGTTCGTTCCCTGGATATCGTATGATGTACCGTAAGACTGTCCGCCGAAGCCTGCCTCGCCGTAGCTTGAAGAGTAGAGGGTGTAGCGAGCTGTGTTGGAGATTTCCTGGTTACCGGTCTGTCCCCATGAAGCGCGGAGCTTGAGGTTGTTGAGCCATGAGGCTGTGTTATCCTTCATGAATCCCTCCTCGTTGATGCGCCAGCCGAGGCTGACAGAAGGGAAGAGACCGAACTTGTTGTTGCTTCCGAATCGGCTGGAACCGTCATAACGCACGGTCACGCTTGCCATGTAGCGGTTGTCGTAGGTGTAGTTGACCTTTCCGAAGTATGAAAGAAGCGAGAATCCGCCGCCTCCACCGTAAGCTTCGCTCTTGCCTACACCGGCGTCAGGCCACATGTAGTCCGGGTTGAGGACTGCAAAATCGTAGCGCTTGCCGGAGAAGTACATGTCGTTCTGGCGGTTGAGCTCTATACCGAGGAGGGCGTCTGCACGATGCTTGCCTTTCTCGAAATTATATGAGGCAACGGCGTTCCACATCCACTTCATCCAGTGCTCCTGCTTGGCCTCGACACCGTTTACGATGTTCGAAACGTTTCCGTTAGGGATTGGATAGGTGAAGAAGCGCTGCTGCTTCTGTGAATAGTCGATACCGTAGGTTGTACGGATGTTGAATCCCTTGAAGAGGGCCAGGTTGACGTGAACGTCACCGAACATTCTCCAATAGTTGTAGCGGTTGTCGCTGTTGCGGGAGAGTACCGAGAGAGGGTTTTCCCTGTCGGCGTATCCGCCTGTGAGGTTCGCATATTCTCCCTTCTCGTTGTAGATAGGATAGTTCGAGTTGAACTGAAGGACGTTGCCTATGAATCCGCCAGGGGCCTGAACCTCGCTTGTGCGGCTCAAGGTGAAGTTTTCACCTACGGTCACAATGTCCTTGATTATCTTGTATTCGCTGTTGATACGGGCTGAGAAGCGGTCGAAGTCTGTACTCTTGATGATACCGAGATTCTTGTAGTAACCCAGTGACATGTAAGAGTATCCGCGCTCGTTGCCGTTGCTTATGCTGAGGTTGTAGTTCTGGATGATACCAGTGCGTGTGCTCTCGTCGAACCAGTCTGTATTTCCTGCAGGGACAGTGCCTGCCTCATCGAGGTATTTGCTCATGGCCATGCCGTTGAGTACAGGTGTGCCGCTCTTGTCATAACCCCAGTCGAATTTGTAACCGAGGTTGTTGGTATTAGGGTTGAGGCCGTCGTTGACATTGGCCTGCCAGAAAGCCTGGCCCCATTCCTCGGCGTTGAGGACCTTCATCTTGTGGGCGTAGGTCGAGGCAGCCACGCTGGCGTCGAAGTCCACCTTGATCTTGCCGTCCTTGCCCTTCTTTGTGGTGATGATGATGACACCGTTCGCAGCGCGCGCACCGTAGATAGAGGCTGATGCCGCATCCTTGAGTACCTGGATGCTCTCGATGTCGTTTCCGTTGAGCTCATGCATTCCGGATTTTGTAGGGACGCCGTCTATGATGTAGAGAGGGTCGTTGTCGTTGAGCGTACCTACACCGCGGATGCGTACTGTGGAAGCGCCGGAAGGGCTACCGTCGGCGGAAATGTTCATTCCCGGAACGCGTCCCTGGAGGGCCTTGACAGGGTTGTTCTCATTCATCTTTGCGATGTCCTCCACATTTACAACGCTGATGGCGCCTGTGAGGTCTGCCTTGCGCTGTACCTGATAACCGGTAACGACCACCTCCTTGAGGAGGTTGTCATCTTCAAGCTCGATGAACATCTGTTCAGCAGCTTCCTTTCTTACTGTCTGGTATCCTATGTAAGAGAATTCCAGAATAGCTCCTGCAGCCACCTTGAGGGTGAAATTTCCGTCAAAGTCGGAAATTGTTCCGTTTGTGGTGCCTGCTTCTACGATGCCGGCACCGATGAGAGGTTCGCCGTCATTCTTTCCCACGATGGTTCCCTTTACCTCTATGGTCTGGGCCATTGCCTGGACACAGAGCAGCAGGGATGCCGCGAGGGTGGTTAGAAGTTTTATG
>JAGHSC010000019.1 GCA_018066065.1 Candidatus Cryptobacteroides faecihippi | reverse complement strand
CAGCAAGAACGTTCGCTCGTCCCGCTGGTCAATGGGGATCGTCCACGCAAATCACTAACTCAAAGCGTCTCGCGTGGACGTCTCGCCCGAATGATGGGGATCGTCCATGCGAATCCCCATTCTGCGCGGTCTGGCTTGGACGACTCGCCAGATTCGAAGGGTCGTCCACGGAATTCACTAACTCAGCGCGTCTCGCGTGGACGTCTCGGCCCGCTCGGAGGGGACGTCCATGCAATTTCCTATTCTAACCGCGTCTCGCGAGGACGTCGCGGCGGAATGATGGGGATCGTCCACGCAAAACCCTATTCTGCGCCCTCCTCTGTGGACGACTCGCCCTGATTCGAAGGGTCGTCCACGGAAATCGCTAACTCAGCGCGTCTCGCGTGGACGTGTCGGCCGAATGATGGGGATCGTCCACGAAAAACCCTATTCTGCGCCCTACGCCGTGGACGATGCGTCTGATTCGAGGGGTCGTCCACGGAAATCGCTAACTCAGCGCGTCCCGCGTGGACGTGTCGGCCGAACGATGTGCGGCAGGGGGCGGGGCATAAAATTTTAAATCCTTTTAAGAGGATTTTACTAAAATTTTTCGAGGAAAGGCTTTGTTTTACGAAAATAAAATCCCATAATTGCAAAAGGAACAGACGAAATAACAATTTAAAACTGGACAATGACACAGATTGACTCATACTTCCGCTCCGCGATAAAGCGCTCTGCAATAAAGCGCCTGGCTGCCAAGGACAGCCAGAAAAAACAGCGTACGCGATAGTGTGGGGCCAATCTAGAAGAATAAACAGGATGCTTAGTACGGAAAAAAGGTACAGACAGAAGCACTGAAACAGACAACTGGAGAGGCCCACGAAAGAGGGTCTCTTCTTTGTTTAAACACTTTAGGCTCGGGAATAACTTTCTGTTTAGTTCGCGCATGACCGGCAAGAGGATCCGACAGCCACGCGAAGGAGAGAGGAAGGAAATGAGAGGAAGGGAGAGGAAGAGAGGAAGAGAGGAAGAGAGGAAGAGAGGAAGAGAGGAAGAAAGGAAGAAAGGAAGAGAGGAAGAAAGAAAGAAAGAAAAAGAGAACAAACGAAAAGCAACAAGGAAGCAAGACAAAGCGAAAGCAATAGACAAAACGAAAGCAATAGACAAAGCGAAAGCAACAGATAAACGAACAAATAAACAGCAAAAAGCACATGAAAAGATTTCTGACAATCTTGGCCGCAATGCTGATCGCAGCAACGGCAGCAATGGCCCAAAGCAGGGTCACAGGAGTCGTGACCGCAGCTGAAGACGGATCCCCAGTCGTGGGAGCTCTCATCTCCGTCACAGGAAACAACGCAATCTACGCAGTTTCCGACGCCAAAGGCCACTTCACCCTCACAGCAGTACCGGCCAACGCCAAGACAATCGACGTCTCGGTCATGGGAATGGTCAGCCAGACACTCCCGATCGCAGCACAGATGAACATCGCCCTCGTGGCCGACAGGGAACTCCTCGACGAAGTCATGGTCGTCGCCTACGGATCCACCAAGAAGAGCAGCTACGCCGGATCAGCCGTTCAGGTCAAGGCTGAAGCAATTGCGGACATCCCCGCTGCAAGCTTCGAGAACGCACTGATCGGAAAAGTCTCCGGCGTCACGATCACCAACGCAACCGGACAGGCAGGATCCACAGCCTCCATCCGAGTCAGAGGAAACGGCTCCATGAACGCATCCAACGAACCACTCTACGTCATCGACGGAGTCCCAGTGATCAACGGAAGCGTCGGCCAGATGTCATCCTACATCGCAGGAACATCCAACAACGTCATGGCGACCCTCAACACCGGCGACATCGAATCGATCTCTGTCCTCAAGGACGCCGCAGCAGCATCCCTCTACGGAAGCCGCGCAGCCAACGGAGTCGTCATCATCACCACCAAGCAGGGCCGCACCGGAAGGCCAGTCGTGAACTTCAAGGCATCCTACGGAATCACACCTGACTGGGCCACAGGCAACTACGAAGCCGCAACCCCACAGCAGCAGGCAGACATGCTCATCGAAATCTTCTACGACGCACGCCAGAGCAAGGGAGCCGAAGCCGCAACCACCTACGCCCTCACCCAGCTCAACAACAAGTTCAACCAGTTCGGCTACAAGTTCGACGCCGACCCCGAGAGGGAAGGTACCAGAGCGTGAAGATCTCTGAATATGAGAACTCAGGCAGAGGCGAAGGCAACTATTTCGACTGGGACAAGGCACTCTTCCGCAAGGCAGTCTACCAGAACTACGACTTCTCAGTCAGCGGAGGAAACGACAAGAGCACCTATTACTCTTCCCTCTCCTACACCGACGAACAAGGTAGGATCAACATCAACGGATTCAAGCGCTTCTCCGGCAGAGTCAACCTCACCCAGAAAGCAAGCAACTTCCTTGAGTTCGCAACCTCAGTCAGCATCTCCAGGACAGCAAAGAGCGGATTCAACGACACCAGGAACACCGGCCTCAACTACTTCATGCAGAGCCGCAACCTCCTCTTCCCATTCTACTGGCCGACAACCGCAGACGGAGAGGAATGGACAGGACGCTACGCCAGCTACGCCTACAACGCCCTCTACCATGACAAGCAGTGGGAGAACACCTCGACCAACCTCAGGATCAACGGATCAGAGACAGTGACCCTCCACATCCTCCCTTGCCTCGACGCCAAGAGCATCCTCTCCTACGACAACAACATCGTCAAGGACCACATCTACTTCAGCCCGGACCACTTCAACGGAACGGCAAAGAACGGATCCGTCCATGAGATCCGCACAATCTACGAAAAGATCGTCTCCTCAACGACTCTCAACTACAACCAGTCATTCGGTGAGCACAACATCGGACTCCTCGCCGGATTCGAGGCCGAAAAGGGCGAGACAGACTTCTCAAGGGCAAGCGGCGAGAACATGGCAACATCAGCCCTCCACACCGTCGCAACCGCAGGTATCACCGAGGCAAATGCCTACAGCTGGGGCAATTCCCTTGTCTCGATCCTCTCAAAGGCTGACTACAACTACGCAAGCAAGTACTACCTTTCAGGATCATTCCGCCGCGACGGATCATCCAAGCTCAGTCCTGAGCAGAGATGGGGTAACTTCTGGTCAGTCTCCGGAGCATGGAGAATCATCAACGAGCCGTTCATGAAGAGCCTCGGCGCCATCAGCGACCTCAAGCTCAGGGCATCCTACGGAATCAACGGTACACTTCCATCCGACAACTACGGCTACATGAACCTCATCTCGTACTCCAACAAGTACATGGACCAGCCTGGTGGAACGATCTCATCCCTTGCAAATGAAAAGCTCTCATGGGAGACCAGCTACTCATCAAACATCGGACTCGACTTCGGATTCCTCAAGCAGAGGATCAGCGGTAGCATCGAATTCTTCAACAGGGATTCCAGGAACCTCCTCCAGGACGTTCCGATCTCAACCGCAACCGGTTTCTCATCAGTTCTCCAGAACGTCGGTGAGATCAACAACCACGGACTCGAGATCGAACTCAGCGGAGACATCATCTCAAGCAAGGACCTCACCCTCCCCGCAGGAATCAACGCAGCCTTCATCAAGTCGACCATCACCAGCCTCTACGACGACGAGGACATCATCTGGAACGACCCGACCGGCGGCGACGCAAGAGCCAAGTTCATCTACAGGAAGGGCTGCTCGACCCGCGCATTCTACGGTTACGAGTGGGCAGGAGTCAACCCTGAGAACGGAAAGAGCGTCTACTTTGCAAACAACGACAATCTCAACGCAGCAAGCCTTCCTGAAGGCTACTTCATGTACAACGGCAGGATTGCGACCTACGACTACAACAAGGCAGAGAACGTGGTGATCGGCGATGCCATCCCTAAGGTCTCCGGCGGCTTCTTCACCAACCTCGCATCACACGGATTCGACCTCTCGCTCAACTTCATCTACAAGATCGGAGGAAACATCTTCGACGGAGCCGAGAAGGACGTGGCTGACGACGGCTACTACTGGAACCGAATCAGAAGCGCCTACTACTACGAGAACAGATGGACAGCAGACCACACTTCAGGCACCCAGCCTGGCCTCGAGGGATCAGACCTTGAAGACGCCATGCAGAAGAGCTCACGCCACCTCTACGACGCCAGCTTCCTCCGACTGAAGACCGCCACCATCGGCTACACGATCCCGAAGCCTCTTCTCCAGAAGGTAGGAATATCCAACCTGCGAGTCTACTTCACAGGAGGCAACCTCCTCACCTTCAAGGCCTACCCTATCGCCGACCCAGAAGTCGGAGACTATGGCACACGCGGATGGGAGACCCCTCTTGGAAAGAGCTACACATTCGGTCTTGACATCAGATTCTAACAACGGGAGGACAAAGAAATGAACACAAGAAACATATTTATCTCGATAATCGCAACTGCACTCACCCTGACTGCAACATCCTGCGAAGGCTTCCTCGACATGCAGCCTACATCATCGGCAAACGCAGAAGGATCGATCCAGACCGCTGCCGACGCAACCACAATCATCCGTGGAGTCATGCGCAAGATGACCACCACAACCACCTATGGAAGGAACATCTTCCTCTACGGTGACGCCAAGGGTGGCGACATGACCATCTACAGCCCAGGCCGCGGCGCAGATGAGCTCTACAGATTCCAGCACTCAGCCACCTCGGGCTCATATTCAGGATTCTGGTCAGGCATCTACTCCTACATCATGAACATGAACTCCATCATCAAGGAGATCGATGCTCTGGAGGCTGCCGGGAAGACTGGTTTCGACAACGTGAAGGGCCAGGCGTACATGCTGAGGGCGATGTACTACTTCGACCTCGTCCGCCTCTATGGCCTTCCTTACAACTACAAGCCTGAAAGCTATGGCGTTCCTTCGATCACAGGCATCGTCTCGTTCGACGCGGAGCCTACCAGGGCTTCCGTCAAGGAGAACTACGCGCAGATCGTCGCCGACCTTGACAAGGCTGTCAGCCTGATTGGCAAGTCCAATCCTACGAATATGCCTAACTACTTCGCAGCCAAGGCTCTCCAAGCAAGGGTATACCTCTACATGGAGGAATATTCAAAGGCGCTGGAGGCTGCCAAGGAGGTCACCGAGTCCAAGTCATACAGCCTCTACAGCAACTCCGAGTGGGCTTCTTCGTGGGCTGCAGGCCCTGGCAAGGAATCCATCTTCGTGCTTGGAATCGACTCTGTCTCAGACAACGGGACAGGCTGCCTGGGCTACTACCTTCTCCCGAGGAAGTACAAGAGCACATCCAGCGTCATGGGTTGGTTCCTCGCAAGTGACTATTTCCTCGACAGGCTCGGTGAGGATGCTGACGATGTGCGCGGGGACGTGATGTATGCCGATGAATATGAGCAGGATCACAAGGTTTCCCACAAGGGTGGCTGCTTCAAGTTCTCGTGGTACGATTCCGCAGCAGGCAAGATCACGACGGCGAACAGCATCACTCTCATCAGACTTTCCGAGGTCTATCTGATTGCTGCCGAGGCTGCTCTGCACACAGGTGACAAGGATGCAGCGGCCAGCTACCTCAATGCGATCCGCAAGCGTTCCCCTAACCTTCCTGCCGCAACTGCATCGACGGTTTCCGACGACATGATCCTTTCGGAGAGGAGCAAGGAGCTCTACGGTGAGGGTCACAGGTTCTTCGACATGATCCGTCTGAACAAGACCATCGAGTTCAACGATGATCTCTGCGACGTCCACGTCAACAGGCGTGGCAAGACAATCGACAGGACCAGCAACATGATCGTCCTCCCGATCAGCCAGGACGAGATCAACGCCAACCCAGCAATCAAGCCTCAGCAGAACGAGGCCTACAAGTAGGTCCGGGGTGGGGTCCGGGCTCTGGTCGGGCTTCGGTTCGGGCTTCGGTTCGGACTCCGGGTCGGACTCTGGGTCGGACTCTGGTCGGACTCAATAAGTCGGCACTCACTCGACAAGCGAAGACGGCTCCGAGGATTCCCTCGG
>JAGHSC010000089.1 GCA_018066065.1 Candidatus Cryptobacteroides faecihippi | reverse complement strand
TCGTATAACGGTTAGTACTCGAGATTCTCAATCTCGCAATAGGAGTTCGATTCTCCTACCCAGTACCAGGTGCCGGAAACGGTGCCAATGAATAGAGGACAGATGAGGAATCATCTGTCTTTTTTCGTTATTATTCATTACATTTGTGATGAACAATCATCACAACCCATGGATTTCAAGAGAATTCTCACATTGGTGGCCCTTGCCACCTGCCTCACCCTCTCCGCAGCACCGAAGCAGGATCCGGCAACGATCAAGGCATCGGACGAAAGGATAACCATCATCGGAAGGACCATGACGGCCGACGGCGATGTTTCCTTCGACTGGACCGGCACCTACGCACGCGTCCGCTTCAAGGGATCCTGCCTCACGATGACAGCATCCGACACGAAGAAGAACTACTACAACGTGTGGATGGACAGCGACATGAAGTCAGCACCGGACAAGGTGATAGCAGTTGCAGGCACCGACACCACGATCGTCCTCTTCAGCCAGGAAGAGATGAAGGCGCGCTTCGGCAAGGACAGGAAGGCCGCAGCCGCCGACCACCAGGTGATCATCCAGAAGAGAACCGAGGGAGAGCAGGGCAGGACGACCATCAAGGGATTCACGACAGATGGAGAGTTCCTCCAGGCCGATGCACCGAAGGACAGGATCATCGAATTCATCGGAGGCTCCTACACCTGCGGCTACGGCAGTGAGAACAGTGTCAGGACCGATCCGTTCACCCCGGAGACCGAAAACCAGAACAAGACCTACGCCTGCATCATCTCAAGGTACTTCAATGCAGAGCAGATCGTGGTCGCTCACTCCGGCTGGGGAATCGCCAGGAACTACAACGGCAAGCCAGGCGGGGCAAGCATGGTCGAGAAGTACCAGCAGACCTTCGACCTCGAGGCCGATCCGAAATGGGACGCAGCCTCATGCGGCCTCAAGCCGGCAATCACCGTCATCTACCTGGGTACCAATGATTTCTCGACAGGCATGCAGCCAGCGGAAAGGCTCTTCGTAAAGAACTACATCCAGCTTATGAAGGAAATCAAGGACAACTACGGCGAGAACTACCCTATCCTCTGCGTGGCCCCGAAGAACGACATCCTCATGCTGGACTACATCCGCAAGGCCTACGACACCTGCGGGCTGAAGAACATCCACATCATGGCCCTGACTCCGGAAGTGCACAACTCCACGGATGAGCTCGGAGCCTCCTACCACCCGAACTACGCAGGCCACCTCAAGAAGGCCTATGCAATCATACCTTACATCTCCACGATCATGGGCTGGGAGATGGCAGAAAACGAAATCAGATAAGTCATGACAAAAGGAAAGAAAGCATTGATCTGGTCCATCCTGGCAGTGATTCTCGCGCTGGGAATATTCACTTACATCAGATTCTTCTTCGTCTTCGGAGACGGAGTCAAGGCTGGAGAGCTCAACCAGTTCACCTACAAGGGCTACGTCTGGAAGACTTATGAGGGCAGGCTCATCCAGGCCGGCTTCAAGGGCTCTGCCAAGACCGGCGGGGCATCGATCGAGTCCTACATCTTCGACTTCTCCGTCGCAGACGAAGAGGTCGCCAACGAGCTCATGCGCTGCAGCGGAAAGAATGTGGAGCTGCACTACAAGGAGTATCTTGGAGTCCTCCCATGGAGAGGCATGCAGAGACACATAGTAGACAAGGTGATCTCCACCTCATCCCTCCCTGAATAGCCAGGAAGGGAAACGATGTACCACATTTCAATCTCAGAAGACATGAAGAACATGATAATCACTCTGATGCTGTCAGCGGCAGCATCATTGTCCCTCAATGCACAGACAGGAGTAGTCTCCACCCATCCGGCCGGTGAAGGAGACAGGATGCTCACCATGGAAGAGGCCGTGCTCGGAAGGAATGTACGTCCTTCAGGGATCTACGCAAGATGGACCGACAGTTCCACCTACGCTTTCTACAGCGGAAACGGATGGAAGACCTGCGAGGCACTCTCCGGCAAGGAAGGCGACTACGTCCCTGCAAGCCTGCCTGAGGGATTCCCGCACGAAGCGGAGAACATCACTCCAAGCGGATCAGGCGCCTATGCCTACACCGTCGGCAAGGACCTCTACATCTTCGACGGAAAGCCTGCGTGCATAGCCGCGGGCGACGACAGGATGACATTCGGCCAGAGCGTCAGCCGCAACGAGTTCGGTATCAACGGCGGAATCTTCTGGTCCCCTCAGGGGAACCTCCTGGCATTCTGCGGCAAGGATGAGAGCAAGGTGACCGACTTTCCCCTCCTGGACATCACAACCAGGACCGGAACGCTCGTGAACATCAAGTACCCGATGAACGGTATGGACAGCGAGGTTGTCAGGCTGGGAATCTACTCCATGGCTGACGGCACGACCGTCTGGTGCGATGTCGACGAGTTCGGAGACGACCAGTACCTCACCAACATCAGCTGGACCCCTGACGAGAAGCATGTCCTGATCCAGGTCCTCGACCGCACCCAGAAGCATGTGAAACTCAACATGTACCGTGCATGCGACGGTGCCTTCGAGCGCACCATCCTCACCGAAGACAACGAACGCTTCGTGGAGCCGCTTGACGAGGTGTGGTTCCTCAAGGGCTCATATTCATTCATCTACAGGACTGACAACCGCGACGGGTTCCGCAACCTCTACCTCTGCGACACGCTTGGAAACATCCGCAGGCTGACCCCGTGCGATGCGGACGTGGCCTATGTCGCCAACGACGGAAAGAACGTCTTCTACACTTCCGCGGAGGTCTCCCTTGTCGAGAACCATCTCTTCAGGGTCACGGTCACCTCGAAGGGACGCAAGCCTTCAGAGGCTGTCACCAAGGCAAGGATCAGCGCTCCGGTCAGGCTGACGGATGCCGAAGGATGGCACTCCATCTCGATGAACGAAAGTTGCAGCATGTTCCTCGACAGCTACAGCAGCTTCAATGTCCCTAACGTCGTCGACCTCAGGCAGGCAGACGGCAAGCTGGTTAGGAACCTCCATGAGGCTCAGGACCCTCTCAAGGGCTACAGGACCGGAGAAGTCAAGCTTGGAACCGTGAAGAGCGCCGACGGAAGGTACGACAACTGGTACAGGCTCTTCCTTCCTCCTGGATTCGACCCTTCAAGGAAATACCCTGTGGTTCTCTACGTCTACGGTGGTCCTCACTCCCAGATGGTTCAGGACAACTGGCTCGGCAATGTGCGCATGTGGGAAATGCTTATGGCGCAGAAGGGCTACATCGTCTACGTCCAGGACAACCGCGGCACACAGAACAGGGGTGCCGAATTCGAGAAGGCGATCCACGACCAGTGCGGGCAGTGCGAGATGGCTGACCAGATGGTCGGCATCGAGATGCTGAAGAGCCTCCCATTCGTTGATTCCGAAAGGATCGGTGTCCATGGCTGGAGCTATGGCGGCTTCATGACCATCTCGCTGATGACCAACTACCCAGAGACCTTCAAGGTTGGTGTCGCCGGAGGTCCGGTGATTGACTGGAAGTGGTACGAGATCATGTACGGAGAGCGTTACATGGACACGGAAGCGACTAACCCTGAGGGATTTGCCAAGACAAGCCTCATCAACAAGGCTGCCGACCTCAAGGGCAAGCTTCTCATCTGCCAGGGCGCAATCGACAACACGGTCGTCTGGGAGCACAGCCTCAGCTTCATCCAGAAATGCATCGAGAACAACGTCAAGGTGGACTACTTCCCTTACCCGCTCTCTGAGCACAATGTGGCAGGAAGATGGAGGATCCACCTGATGGACAAGGTCACCGACTACTTCGAAGACTATCTTTAACAAACCATAAATCAAACACAACCATGTCAGCTATTGCAGATATCATCAAGCAGCAGGTTGCATCGGCAGCAGGCGGCATCCAGATTCCTTCAGCAGTGAAGAACCAGGTCCTCGGAGGTCTCTCCGACTCGATCCTCGGAAGCCTTACCCAGACAGCGGCAAAGGCAGGTGGAGTGGACGCCATCAAGAATCTCGTGACCGGAAAGGTTTCAGCAGCCAGCAGCCCGATCACAGATCTCGCAGGAAAGCTCTTCGCAAACAATGTCCTCAAGAGCCTCAACCTTGACGCAGCCCTTTCAAAGAGCCTCTCAGGTCTCGTTCCTGTCGTGATGTCCGGAGCTTCCAAGTTCATCAAGGACAAGGATGGTGACGGAGATGTCGACCTCAACGACATCATCCTCACTCTCACCGGATCAGGTGCCGGTGCAGGTCTCGGAAAGACCATCGCCAAGGGAATCCTTGGAAGCCTTCTGGGAAAGAAATAATTGACTACAAAGGTCTTACGACCTTGATACCTGAAAGGTTGCGCCTCGAAGAGACATATTCAAAGATTGTCTTGACGTCGGTGACAACCTTTCCTTCGTTCATGGAGGCATGGATGAAGCATGTCCTTCCGTCCTTCTGGACAGCGATCGCGACATGGGCGATGTCAAGGCCCTCGACGCTGGAGACGAAGCAGATGATGTCTCCGGAACGGACTTCCTTGAGAGCCGATGCCAGCTTGTCCTTCGTGATTGCTGTCATCGGTTTTCTGTTCAGTTCAGCCTCGACCTTGCGGATCCTGGCGACGTCGGCCTTGGCATCAGGGTTGAGCGCAGTGTCCGACAGCAGCGGATACTTCTCGCTGAAAGTCGACATGTAGAAGATGGGATGGTCCAGCTCGACGCCGCCAAGCGCAACCGTCACATCCTCGAGAAGCTTGCCTTCCTTGAGCCTTATCCACTCCGTCGTGTAGTGGATCCTGTCCGAATATGCGTACGGAGGAGCTGCGGTGCGGTAGCGGGCAGCGGCGACATTCGAGGCAAAGCATTCCACGGAGGCATCCTCAGGCCTTGATGCAGACTGCACTGTCTGCGCCAGGCACAGGCAGGTCTCGACGAAGAGTATGCAGTCGGTCCGAGTCAAGGATATTCTCAGGCTCTCCCCCTTCCAGTCGGAATCAAGCGTCCCTCCGACATAAGGAGTGCCTGAAAGCTGCTTCGCAGCCATCAGCATCATCTCCGGGGTGGACAGCGTGCGTCCAGCCTGGATGGCTTTGGACTTCTCCTGGAAAAGCAGGGTAAGGACTTTCTTGGCGACAAGTCTGTCCGCTTCCGGGAACACAGTCCCGGCAGGCTCAGAGACCTGAGCTGCAGTCACATAGGGCATGATCGCAGAGAATGCGGCCAGCAACAGGATAATCAGGCTTGTTTTCTTCTTCATGGGGATAAAGATAACGAGAATTTTTGAATATCTTTGTGTACGGCGACAATGCCGCAAACCAAACTGAACTTCAAAGACATGAAAAGCTTCAACAAGGGCCTTGCCCTCGTTGCCATGGCACTGGCATGTTCTGCCATGGCAGGTTCGTGCTCAAAGGAGTACGACGACTCTAGATTGTGGTCGGTCATCAATTCTCACGAGGACCGACTGAAAGGACTGGAACAGCTCTGCTCCAGAATCAATTCCGACATCGTGTCCCTCTCCAGGATCGTGG
>JAGHSC010000052.1 GCA_018066065.1 Candidatus Cryptobacteroides faecihippi | reverse complement strand
CAACTATCTGAGCCATGGCATCTGAAAAATCATACAAGACGGCCGTCAGGCTGGTCATCCTGGGACTCTTCCTTCCCGCAACGCTCCTCAACCTTTGGGGAAACTTCATCGGCGTGCGGTGGATGATGCTTGTCTCCAAGCCCCTCCTGATGTCGAGCCTCGCACTTGGGATATTCCTTTTCCTGAAGGGTTCATCCGTCTGGTCGCGCAGGTGCTCGACGCTCGTTGCGGCTCTTCTCTTCGGGTGCCTGGGTGACATCCTGCTGATGCTTGACGGTACTGCGTTCTTTCTCTCAGGCATGGCGGCATTCTTCATCGGACACTTCCTTTACCTCTGCACCATGCCTTCTCCGTTCAAGGGCAGAAACGCTTCCGGAAGGATTCTGAGCGTTGCTCTCCTTGCGGTAATGCTGCTGGCTTTCATTCGGATCGCCCTTGCACTGGGCATTCCTGGCGCCATGGGAATCTGTGTCTGCATCTATGCATGTGCCTTTGCTTTCCTCATCCATGCGGCCTTGACTGCTGCTGTGAGGGAGAGGTCGTGGCTGATGCTTTTCACTGGACTTGCCTTCGCGCTGTTTGCCTTTTCCGACCTTCTGGTCGCCTCGAGGCAGTTCTCTGTCTTCACCCTGCCGTACCATGGGTTCTGGGTGATGGCCACCTACATCGACGCGCAGCTGGCTGCTGCCGTAACGCTTGCACACCACGAAATTGGATATTCAAAAGAATAAAACACATCGATCATGAAACATACACCAATCTTCCACATCATTGCTTCGCTCTGTTTTTTCATGGGCGTCTGCACCGGTCTTGATGCCGCTTCCAACGGCCTTCCTTATGAGTTTACCTATGGCGGAAAGGTCTACAGGGGCTACGAGGGAGTCATCGACGGGAAGCTCAAGGTCAGTGTCGTGAGGGCTTCCCACGCCGAATTCAACCAGAGCGAGTACACCGTCTGGTTCGAGAATGTCGGAGAGGCCCCGACAAAGGTGCTTGAGAATGTCTATGCGCTCAAGACCACCTTCAAGGGCGCATCTCCTGTCCTCCGCGGCTGTCTTGGTGACCACATCAACTACTACAGCCAGTACTGCACCGACCTTCTCAAGGAAGATGTGACCTTCACCTCGACCGAGGGAAGGGCCACCCACATCGTGTTCCCTTACTTCGACCTTGTCCACGGCGATGCCGGTACCAGGATCGCCCTTGGCTGGGCCGGGACCTGGGAGGCCAAGTTCTCTTCGAAGGGAAAGGTGACGACCGTCTGCGCGCAGACCAACCTTGGCCTCAAGGGTGTCCTGATGCCTGGCGAGAAGATCCGCACCGGCCTTGTCGTCATGATGGACTATGCCAGCCGTGACGAGAATGTCAGCGTCAACAAGTGGAGGGCGTGGTTCATGAAGTACAACCTTCCGAAGGCAAATGCGCAGGGAGAGGACATCAAGCCATTCTGTACCACTTGCTTTGCCGGTGACACAGGACTGCCGAACACTGACGGATCGATCTCCGAGACCTACTACACCTGGCCTCGCACACTTGCGTTCCTTGAGCATGAGAACTATCTTCCGGACTTCCGCTGGTTCGATGCCGGCTGGTATTCCGACCCTGCAGGCAATTCAGTTCCTTTCGACGGAAACTGGTGGGCAACGACCGGTTCATGGGAGATCGATCCTGCAAAGTGGCCTGGAGACACCTTCCGCAAGTCCAACGAGGCATGCCATGCCCTTGGAGTAAAGGTCCTTGCCTGGTTCGAGCCTGAGAGGGTGACGGATGTCGAGAACCTCTGGAAGAACTATGGCTACAAGCCTGAGTGGGGAATCCAGACCCCTCACTGCATCACCTCGAACATCGGTGACCCTGAGTGCCTTGCGTGGACTCTCGAGAGAATTACCAGGATGCTCGGCATGCATGATGTCGATCTCTACAGTGAGGACAACAAGTCCGATCCTGCAGCTGCATGGCAGATTCTTGACGCGCGTGATGAGGAGAAGTACGGCCTTCCTCGCGCAGGAATCAACGAGAACAAGTGCATCCAGGGACATTATGCTCTCTGGGACGGCATCATCGAGTTCTGCAGGAAGAACGGCAAGTGCACTTTCCTGGACTCATGTGCTTCCGGCGGTGGGCGCAATGACATCGAGTCCCTCCGCAGGAGCATTCCTTTCATGCGTTCGGATTTCGACAGGACGACTGTCCCGATGAGGTTCCAGCAGAGCGCCGGCTTCAACAAGTGGGTACCATTCCATGGTTCCTCGACCAAGGAGACTCAGGAGCAGCTTGAGGACACTCCTTTCACTCCTGACCTCTATGTCACACGTGCATCCCTGCTTCCTGTCTGGAATTCCGGTGGAGAATTCTCACACAATGTCAATCTCAACATGGACGAGTACAGAAGGAACCGCGGCATCTGGAAGGCAAACAACCATCTGCTTACCAAGGACTTCTATGAGCTCAGCCAGTGGCACGGCAGGGAGGATACCTCTCTCTGGACTGTCTTTGCCTACAATGACCCTGAGATCGAGGAGGGTATTCTCCTGGGATTCCGCCAGGAGACCTGCGAGCAGGCTTCGTACACTGTCAAGCTTCCATTTGTCGATCCGGCAAAGACCTACACTGTCACCGATGACGACGGCATCAGGAACTTCACTGCCACCGGCAAGGAGCTTTCCGAAGGTGTGACCATGACTCTCGCTGAGCCGAGAAGCTCGCTTCTGTGGCACATCAAGGTTGCAAGATAGGCTGCCGGGGATTGTATTCCCCGTTGAAATCATGTAAATTTGCGTCCCTTAACCAGACACGAGTATGATAGAGAACAAGATCAGGCTTGACCGCACGTTCGAATTCGAGATGGGTGGCAGGCTTGACGGACTGGAAATAGCGTTCCACACTTCGAAGGCCGCATATTCAGAGGGTGACAAGGTCATCTGGATCTGCCATGCCCTGACGGCCAACTCCGATCCTGAGGATTGGTGGCCGCAGCTTGTGGGGCAGGGAAAGTTCATCGACACAGCGAAGTACTTCGTCGTGTGCGTGAACATGCTTGGCACTCCTTATGGCACTTCCGGTCCGGCTTCGGTCGATCCTGACACTGGGAAGGCCTACAAGTTTGATTTCCCTGGCTTTACGATCAGGGACACTGTCAAGGTCTTTTCAATTGTGCGTCAGCATCTAGGCATCGACAGGGTGGATCTTCTGATCGGAAGCTCGATCGGTGGGTTCCATGCTTCCGAGTGGCTTGTGACTGAGCCTGATGTCATCAGCCGTGTCATGCTCATGGCCACGGATGTCCGTGAATCTGCCTGGCTCGGTGCCTCCGTCGAGGCCCAGAGAATGGCACTCGAGGCGGATCAGACATTCCGTACTGCCGACAGTCTCGATGGTGGAAAGAAGGGTCTGATGTGCGCCCGTGCGCAGGCTCTCATCTCCTACAGGTCCTACGATGGCTATGTAATGACTCAGTCCGAGTCCGACCCGGACACACTGGTCGCGACCCGTGTCGCTTCCTATGAGAGGTATCAGGGAGAGAAACTTGCCAAGCGCTATGACGCTTATTCCTACTGGTCGCTGTGCAATGTCCTGGACACCCACAACATCGGTCGTGGGCGTGGGGGAGTGGAAGCAGCCCTTTCCTGCATAAAGGCTTCGGTAACAGTTGTTTCCATCAACACCGACTGCCTTTTCCCAAGCCGTGTTATGGAAAGCTGGGCTGCGATGATCCCAGGTGCCGACTACAAGGTGATCAAATCAGACTTCGGCCATGATGGCTTCCTGCTTGAGAGCGGGCAGCTGATGGAGATCATGACTCCTCTTCTTCCTTAGGCTCAGAGGCTCTTGCAGTAAAGCCTTGCCCTCTTGTGGAGCTTGTTCTCGAAACTGCCCCACAGGTTTCTGACGTTGTGGTTCATCTCCAGCTCCCTTGTGCTTTCGATGTACTTCACTCCGTTGGCATTCATTGCGTGTCCGATCTTCGAGAAGATCAGTGATGTGATGCCGGAGTCCCTGTACTCGTCGAGCACTGAGATCAGAAGGGCGTCGATCGTGTCGTTGTGCTTCAGGGCTCTGAGAATGTGGATGAAGCCGAAAGGGAAGAGGCTTCCCCTGGCTTTCTGGAGCGCTTTGGAGAGGGATGGGATGGTGACGCCGAATGCCACGACCTTGTCGTTCCTGTCGACAATCACGGACACGTAGTCGATGTTGATGTTCGGAAGGAACTGCCTCTTGAGATCCTCGCACTGCCTCTTTGAAAGCTCCGAGAAGCCATGCAGCCTTGAATATCCCTGGTTCATGACATCGAAGATCCCATCAGCGTATTTCTTCACCAGTTCCTTCCTGTTCCTGTAGGTCCCTTCATGGACATCCTTCCTCTCGCTTATGATCCTTGCAAACCTGTCAAACCTGTCGAGATCCTTCGGCACGGTGACCAGATACTCAACGAAGTCGGTTCCTTTTTCATAGCCTTCGTTGAGGATCAGCGGTTCATAGTATGGAGCATTGTACTTGCCGTAGGCCGTCGGGATCTGGTCAAAGCCTTCCACCAGGACTCCGGAGACATCGAATTCGAGGAAGCCTACGGGTCCCTCGATCGATTCCATGCCCTTTTCGCGAGCATATTCCTCTACCTTGGCGAGCAGTCCGTGCACGACTTCCTGAGACTCGATGAAGTCGATCCATCCGAAGCGGCAGATCTTCTGCCCAACCTTTGCATTGTAGCGGTGGTTGATGATCCCGGCTATCCTTCCCACAACCTTTCCTTTATCATCCAGGGCAAGCCAGTACTTGCCTTCGCACACTTCGAAGGCGGCATTCCTTGCCGGGTCGAAAGTGTCCATGTCCATTGAAACTATCTGTGGAACGAAGAATCCATTGTCCTTGTAGAGCTCGTTCGGGAACCTGGCAAACAGCCTGAGGTCCTTTCTGCTTGTGACTTCCTTCAGTGTCATTAGGTCTGTGTATGGTTTGGTGTGTCAATTTAGGAAATTTATCCGTATATTTATACTCTTCAAACAAATCTGATGATGAAACTTTACAGAATCATCCTTCCAGTCCTGGCCGCCGCTCTCTGCGGCTGTTCATCCGGACCGGAGAAGGTCACAACGTTCCCTCTTTCCCAGCTTGCTGTGGAAGGTCCTCTGCGCCAGAGGATTGATGCAAATCTTGACAGGCTTCAGGACGACATCTACCAGCCGCCTCATGTTTTCGAGGACCTTGACTGGCCGGGTGACTTCATCGGCAGGACCATCCTCGGCCTCACTCTCGAGTCCCAGGCAATCTACAAGAAAACCGAGCTCCTTCCGATGCTCATCGACAGCCTTCCTTCAAAGTTCAACGACAAGGGCTATCTTGGCCCTGACTACTGGCCTGCGATCAATGAGCAGCAGCTCTCCGGCCATGGATGGCTTCTCCGTGCACTCTGCGAGTATTACAGGTGGACTGGGGACAAGGAGGTCCTCAAGAGCGTGCAATCTGTTGCGAAGAATCTCTTCGTCGCCGGCAAGGGCATGTACTCCTCCTATCCGATCTCTCCTGAGCAGAGGACGAACAAGGGAGGCGAGGCATCAGGCTCCATCGCCGGACAGTGCGGTGACTGGATCCTCTCGACCGACATCGGCTGCGTGTTCATCGGAATGGCAGGCCTCATCGATGCCTATGAGTTCGTTCCCGACAAGGAAATCAAGGCTGTCATCGAAGAACTCATCGCACGCTTCCTCGAGGTTGACCTTGTGGGAATCCAGGCTCAGACCCATGCCACCCTTTCCGCACTCCGCGGCCTGATAAAGTATTCCCAGATGACCGGTGACGAGTCTCTGATGGATGAGGTGCTCAAGCGCTGGCAGATCTATGTGAGCGAGGGAATGACCTGCTGCTATGCCAACCTGAACTGGTTCGGCCGTCCTGACTCATGGACAGAGCCATGTGCCATCGTGGACAGCTACATCGTCGCCTTCGAGCTCTGGAGGTCCACCATGGAGCCATCGTTCAGGGACATGGCCGAGCTCATCGAGGTCAATGCCCTTGGTCATGCCCAGAGGAGCAACGGCGGCTTCGGCTGCGACAACTGCCCGTCAGAGGCCAATCCTTTCCTTACCATCTCCATTCCTGAAGCCCACTGGTGCTGCACCATGCGTGGCGCGGAGGGACTCTCCAGGATGGCTGAATATTCATGGGCGGTGAAGGGCAGCACACTCTATGTGCCTTTCTACAGGCAGGGAGCCCTCTGTGCCGAAGGACTTGAGGTCACCGAGAAGACTGAATATCCATTTGCGGGAGAGATTGCCTTCAAGTTCTACAGGAACGAGCCGGGAATCGATGCCCTCATGCTTCCTGACCTTCCATGGGTCGACAACACCCAGATCCTTGTCAACGATGAGCCTGTCACTCCGGAGGTCGTCGAAGGCATGCTTTGCGTGAGGAAGGCTTTCGTGCATGGCGATGAGGTCGTTGTCAAGTTCGACCTTTGCCCGAGGACGGATGAGTGGGATGGCTGCAAGAGGCTCTTCTATGGTTCCGTGATGCTTGGCAACAGGAGCTCCGAGGAGGTCGGTGCATTCGACATGGAGTCATCCGATGTCGTTCCGAACATGATGTCCTTCATGGACCATGACTGCATCCAGGTGCTTTTCAAGTATTGAGATCTAATATCAACTATTTAACTATATGCATTTCAACAGATTTATTTTGCCTGCAGCAGCTTCAATGCTGCTTGTGGCATCAGTCTCCTGCTCTCAGGGGGAGAAGACTGCCAGGCTGAGCGACAGCGAGCTTGCCGCTCAGTTCGCCGATCCGTCGAATGACTGGAGAGGCAAGCCTTTCTGGTCCTGGAACGGAAAGCTTGAGAAGGATGAACTCATCCGCCAGGTAGGCGTGATGAAGGACATGGGCTTCGGCGGCTATTTCATGCATTCCAGGGTCGGTCTCGCCACCGAGTATCTCGGTGAGGAGTGGTTCGACCTCATCAATGCAGTGGCTGACGCCGGCGAGCAGGAGGGTATGGTCAACTACCTCTACGACGAGGACAGATGGCCTTCAGGAACTGCCGGAGGCTATGTCACCATGAAGCCTGAGTACAGGCTCCACATGATGATGATGACTTCTTTCCCGAAGTCTGCCGACATGGTTCTTGCAGACACTCTTGCAGCTGTCTTCACCTGCAACCTTGACGGAAACTCATTCTCAGACCTTCAGAAGGTCGCTACCGTCGACGAGGCCATGGCCTCAAAGGGTGAGACCGTACTTGCCTTCTACATCCAGGAGAGCGAGCGCAGCAACTTCTACAACGGCTACACCATGGCGGACGAGATGAACCGTGAGGCCACGGACTACTACATCTCCCTTACCCATGAGGCTTACAAGAAGAACTGCGGCGACAGGCTTGGCAACTCCATCAGCGGTATCTTTACCGACGAGCCTCACAGGGGACTGATCTTCAACAACGAGGCAAGCATTTCCTGGACAGCCAAGATGCCTGAGGAATATGCCTCACGCTTCGGTGGCGACATCATCGCAGACCTTCCATACATCTTCCTCCATCCAGAAGGAAGGACCTACGACAAGGCAAAGTGGAAGTATGTCGAGCTCGCACAGGAACTCTTCCTCGAGAACTTCGTCAAGCCTCAGGCTGACTGGTGCAAGGCCAACGGCATTGCCTACACCGGACACTTCCTCCATGAGGAGTGCCTCTCTGCCCAGGTCATGTGCCAGGGTTCCCTCATGAGAGACTATGAGTATCAGGACATTCCTGGTATCGACAACCTCACTCAGTACTGGAGATCCTACTGGGTTGGAAAGCAGATCTCATCAGTTGCACACCAGACCGGCAAGAAGCGCATCCTCTCTGAGCTCTATGGCTGCTCAGGCTGGCAGATGAGCTTCGAGGACTACAAGGAAGCAGGCGACTGGGAGGCTCTCTTCGGAATCAACCTCCGCTGCCCTCATCTTTCCTGGTACACCATGAAGGGCGAGGCAAAGCGTGACTATCCTGCATCCATCAACTTCCAGTCAGGCTGGTACAAGGACTTCAAGTACGTCGAGGACTACTATGCAAGACTCGGCCTGCTCATCGCCCAGGGTCAGCCTGCATGCGACCTTCTCGTGATCAACCCTATCGAGAGCGTCTTCGCACAGGTTTCCGTCGATGCATTCAACGGTCTTACCCCACGTTCAGAATCAATGCACAGGATTGAAGGCCGCTACAAGGATCTGTTCAACTGGATCCAGGGCAGCCATTTCGACTTCGACTATGGCGATGAGGCCATCATGGATCATCTCGCAAGCGTTTCCAAGCAGGGTGGTGTCCCTGTCCTCAAGGTCGGCGAGATGGCCTACAAGGCTGTCCTTGTCGGCAACATGGCCACCATGCGCTCATCAACCCTTGCCCTCCTCAAGAAGTTCGCTGCTGCCGGCGGAAAGATCATCCTTGCCGGCGAGGCTCCTTCAATGGTCGACGTCGAAGAGTCTGACGAGGCTTCTTCATTCCTTGCACAGAATGCCCTTGCAACCGACTACACCCGTGAGGGCGTGGAGAAGGCTCTCGAGGCAACTATCTCCAGGATGGCCAATGTCACCGTGGCAGGGAAGTCAGGTGAGGAGTCACGCATCCTCTGCCAGGTCAGGAAGGACGCAGACCGTATGACCTACGTCTTCATGAGCATGGACATGAACAATGCCATCAACGGTGTGGACATCACTCTCCCTGCTGCCGGCGAGGTCTCTCTCTGGGACTGCCGTACCGGCAAGGTCACTGCTCTCGGCAACTCTTCCGACAAGGGCGAGACCAAGGTCAGTGTAGATTTCCCTCCTCTCCAGGAATATGTCTATGTGGTCACTGACCAGCCTGTAGGTGAGCCTGCTGTCGAGGCTGCAGCCTCTGAGTTCAAGACTGCCGATGCCCAGGGTCTCTATGAATATGCTCTCAATGAGCCGAATGTCCTTCCTCTCGACATGGTCACCTTCAAGGCTGAGGGTCTCAATGTGACCACCGAGACGGAAATCCTCAAGGCAGACCGCATGATCCGCAAGAACTTCGGTCTCAACTACCGTGGCGGTGACATGCTCCAGCCTTGGTTCTTCAAGAAGTTTGTCGGTGACAGCAAGCCTTCCTATGGTCCTGTCGAACTCACATATTCTTTCAACATCGGTGTCATGCCTCAGAGCGACGTCTTCCTCTGCATCGAGGGTGCCGAAGACTTCAAGGTGTCTGTCAATGGCTCTGAGATCTCCACTGAGACTGATGCTTGGTGGATCGATCCTTGCTACAGCAAGGTCGCTCTTGACAAGTCAATGCTCAAGGTCGGCAAGAATGTCATCACTCTTGCCACTGACTTCACCGAGGACAAGAATCTTGAGGCAATGTACATCGTCGGTGACTTCGGTGTAGGCCTTTCTGGTGAGAAGACTGTCATCACGACTCTTCCTGAGAAGCTTGCCCTTGGCGATGTCATGACCCAGGGTCTTCCTTTCTACTCAGGTGTCGTTTCCTACAACTTCGGTGATGTCAAGGCTTCCAAGGTCCAGGCTCCTGACTTTGGCGGTGCCTGCCTGAAGGTCCGCAGGGGAGAGCAGAGCAACATGGTTGCCTTTGCTCCTTATGTTCAGGATGTTCCGCAGGGTGACGGTGATCTCTGGTTCGATGTCGTCCTTACCAGAAGGAACACTTTCGGACCTCTGCATGTCGTTCCTGCCAAGACTTATTCTGTCGGTCCTGAGACTTTCGTCACTCAAGGCGCAAGCTTCTCTGACAGCTACAGCACTCTTCCTGCAGGTCTTCTCAAGCTTCCTGCATTCGCTGAGTAAGGCTTTATACCAATAATAAAAAGAAGGCCGGTCCACTGCGGACCGGCCTTCTTTTATGTATGTTCAGAGAATTACTTCTCGATGGTGTAGGAACCAGCCTCGTAATCCTTTGACTCAGTCTCGCCAGGGAGAGTGACGGTTGCAGTTGCACCCTGAGGAACGGTGAAGTTCCAGATCCACTTCTCACCCTCGTACTTCCAAGAGCTCTTGATGACACCGGCAGCTGACTTGTACTCAGCATCGAGGTGACCAAGTCTCTGGTCAGGGACAGGCTTCATGATGATGTGCTTGAAGCCAGGAGCAGCAGGGTCAGAGGCGATACCTGCAGCAGTCTCCCAGATCCACTCGCAGACACAGCCATAAGCATAGTGGTTGAAGCTGTTCATTCCACGAGGACCCATACCGTACTCGATCATGTAGCTGTTCCAGCGCTCCCAGATGGTGGTAGCACCGTTGTCTACAGAATAGAGCCAGCTAGGATTCTTGCGCTGGAAGAGAAGCTCGTAGGCGATGTCAGCCATGCCATTCTCGGTAAGGGTAGCCATGAGGATGGATGTTCCGAGGAAGCCGGTCTGGAGGCAGTTGTCATGCTCTGCGAAGTTGGCGCGGAGACGAGCGATCATTGCGTCCTTGGCCTCACCCTCGACAAGGCCGTTCTTCAGGGCGAAGAGTGCAGGAGTCTGCATGGTGTTGAGGATCTCGCACTTGAATGTTCCGTCAGCATTGAGGTTGTTGGCCTTGACATATTCCTTAGCCTCAGCTACCATTGCCTCGTACTTCTTGACATCCTTGCCGGTAGCTGCAGCCATGTCGCGCATCATTGCAGCGTCGATGATCCAGTATGAACCGGTCAGGTAGTTCCAGTAGGCATATGTGTCAGGGAGAACCTTGCCGTCAGCACCACGCATGCGGCCGCTGCAGCTCTCGAGAGGCTCGTAGCTGAGCCAGTCAGCCCACTGGTAGTCGCCGTTCTCTGCAGCAAGTGCATGATGGTCGTACTTGGTCTCGTAGACGTGGTTCATGAACTTCTCCATGCTCTCCCAGTTCTCCTCGATGATCGAAGTGTCGTCGAACTGCTTCCAGACAGTCCAAGGAACAATGACGCCTGCATCGGCCCAGCCGAGACGCATCATGTCCTGGTTGCCGGCACCGTACTGTGCCTGAGGAGCAACGCCAGGGAATCCACCGAACTCGCTCTGGGTATCGCGCATGTCGCGCATCCACTTGTGGAAGAATCCGTTGGTGTTGGCGAAGAATGTACCGGTCTCAGTGAAGACCTGGGTGTCAGCTGTCCAGCCGAGACGCTCGTTGCGCTGAGGGCAGTCTGTGGTGACAGAGAGGTAGTTTGACCTCTGGCCCCAGATGGTGTTGGAGATGAGCTTGTTGACAAGGTCGTTGCCGGTAGTGACGACACCGGTCTCAAGGTCCTTTGCGATTGAAGTCACAGGGACAGACTTGATTGACTTGATGCAGACCTCGTCGGTGGCGGTGATGCTGACAAGCCTGTAGCCGAAGAATGTGCAGGTAGGCATGAACTTGACATAGTCCTTTGCAGCAGCGAAGGTGTAGTTGAGGATCATGCCGGTCTCAGGGATTCTGAGGTTGAGGCGGTGGCAGCTTCCCTCAGGACCGTCCATGCCGCGGCTCTTTGCACCGTTGCCGTCGTTGAGAAGCTCTGAAGGGAGGCAGGTGAGGGTCGTTCCCTCGGCAGCCTTGAACTCGAACGCAGGGACAGCGGCAGCGTTCTGGCCGAAGTCGACGACGAGAGTCTGGCCAGGTTTGATGACCATCTCCTCGCCTGCAGCGAACTCCTTGACGATGACGACCTTTCCGAATTCCTCCTCGCTTGCGTTCTCGACACCTTCCCAGACATAAGCCTTTGCAGGAGCAATGGCGATGTCCTCGCGGAGGTAGATCTCAGCACCGGCTGAAGGGAGGATCTCACCGTTGAACTCGGTGTTGACCTCAGGAGCTGCGAAGCTGTCAGCACAGTCGTAGCCCATTGCCTCGCGTGCATCGTAATCCTCACCGTCGAAGATTGCAGCGTGCTTTACAGGACCGGCGATGCCAGCCTTCCAGTTCTCGGTGTCGGTTCCGTAGAGCTTCTTGCTGCCGTCGGCATAGGTAAGCTCGAGTACACCGCGGAATGCGACCTTCTTTCCGATGAAGCCTTCAGAACCTGCAGGCGTGATGATCTTGTCTGCCCACCAGCCTGGGGTGACCTGTGCTGAAAGAACGTTCTCAGCGCCAGCCTTTGTGCAGAAAGCATCGGTGATGTCATAGGTGAAAGACCTCTTGGTCTTTGCGTAGTGGGTGAAGCCTGGCTTGAGGACTTCAGTTCCAACGGTCTTGCCGTTGATGTAGAGCTCATAGACACCGAGACCTGCGGTCATCCACTTTGCTGAGGTTACCTTCTGGTCGTTCTTGACTGTTGAAACGAACCAGCTGGCTCCGTCGGCAGCGCGGGAACCGTCGTAGATCCTGTTGGTGACGACAGGCGCATCTGCGACAGAGATCCATGCGGACTCGTTCCAGGCAGCGTTGTCAAGAGCGTCTGTACGCTGTCCTACCTGTGCGGTCTGCCCAGGTGCACAGCTCGCTGCACATGCTATTGCAAGGGCAGCTGCAAGATGCTTGATAATGTTGTTCATGATGATGGTTTTTAGTGATGTGTTGAAATACTCTGTTTGATCCGGCTAGTTCTTGAATGAGTGGATCGGAGCCGGGATGGAACCTGCACGCGAGATGAATTCCTCGCAGCTGTACGGGTTGACCTTCATGATCGGTGCCGTACCCAGGAGACCTCCAAGCTCGATGCTCTCGCCGACATCCTTCCCTTCGACAGGAAGGATCCTGACGGCAGTGGTCTTCTGGTTGATCATTCCGATTGCGGCTTCGTCCGCTATGATTCCGGAGATTGTGGCTGCGCTGGTGGTTCCAGGCACGGCAATCATGTCGAGTCCGACGGAGCAGACACAGGTCATGGCCTCGAGCTTCTCGATGGTGAGTGCACCGCATTCAGCCGCGGCGATCATGCCGGCATCCTCGCTGACAGGGATGAAGGCTCCGCTGAGTCCACCCACGTAGGATGATGCCATCACGCCGCCCTTCTTCACCTGGTCGTTGAGCAGGGCGAGAGCCGCAGTCGTGCCGGGAGCCCCGCACTTCTCGATGCCCATCGTCTCGATGATGTCGGCGACGCTGTCACCGATGGCTGGGGTAGGGGCAAGGGAAAGGTCGATGATGCCGAACTGGACACCAACCTTGCCGCAGCCTCCTGGGCTACCATCTGACCGACTCGGGTGATCTTGAATGCAGTCTTCTTGATCGTGTCGCAGAGCACCTGGAAGTTCTCTCCATGGCACTTGTCGAGAGCGGCCTTTACCACACCCGGGCCTGAGACACCGACATTGATGACAGCATCTCCCTGGGTGATGCCGAGGAATGCACCGGCCATGAACGGATTGTCGTCAGGGGCATTGCAGAGGACCACAAGCTTGGCACAGCCGATGCACTCGCGGTCTGCTGTCCTGACTGCCGTCTTCTTGACGATCTCTCCCATGAGCTTGACTGCATCCATGTTGATTCCGGTCTTTGTGGAACCGACATTGACGCTTGCACAGATGTTGTCAGTCACGGCAAGAGCCTCTGGGATGCTCTCGATGAGAAGCCTGTCGCTCTCTGTGATTCCCTTTGAGACCACGGCGGAGAAGCCGCCCAGGAAGTTGCATCCCAACTCCTTTGCGACTCTGTCGAGCATCTTGCAGATTGTGACGTAGTCATCCGGCGTCTTGCAGCATGAAGCTCCGATGAGGGAGATTGGAGTGATTGATATTCTTTTGTTTACGATTGGAATTCCGAACTCTGCCGCAATCGCGTCAGCTGTCTCGGCAAGCTTTCCGGCATGGCGCCTGATCTTTGCCTCGATCCTGGAGCAAGTCTCCTCGACTGTCGTCGCCGAGCAGTCGAACAGGCTGATACCCATCGTGACGGTACGTACGTCCAGGTTCTCATGTTCGATCATGTTAGTGGTCTCGAAGACCTCCTTGATGTTCAGCATGGCTTCAGGATTTTAGATTCTGTGCATCATGTCGAAGATCTCCTCGCGCTGGCAGCGGATGTCCACGCCGATCTCCTCGGCCAGGGCCTTCATCTTGCAGACGAACTCCTCGAATGTGATGTCCATGCCGCTGACATCGACGATCATCATCATGTTGAAGATGCCGTCCAGGACTGTCTGGGCGATGTCCAGGATGTTGATGTTGTGCTCGTAGAGGAAGGTGCTGCTTCTTGCGATGATGCCGGTCGTGTCCTTGCCGACTACGGTTATGACTGTCTTTTCCATGTTCAGGTCTATGGATTATTATTTGTTTTCAATTGTTTCTGCTGTGGGCACTTCCTGCTTTGCAGCACGGCTTCGGTTGACGATCGTCACGCCTGCGAAGACGAGAACGATGGCCAGGGCCTTCTTCCAAGTCATCACGTCCATGCCGCTGATGATGCTGATCACCACTGCGAGCACAGGCTGGATGTAGGCATACATCGCCACGAGGGTTGGCCTGACGCTCTTCTGGCCGTAAGGGATGAGGAAGTAGGAGATGAATGTCGCGCAGACCACCAGGAAGAGGATCTCCGAGAGGATCCTTGGCGTGATGGCTGAATATTCAGTGTGCAGGAGGTCCGTGAAGGAGAATGGGAGCGAGATCAGGAGCGAGACGAGGAACATCCACTTCATGAATGTGATGACGCTGTACTTCTGGATCAGAGGCCTGAAAGCTCCGAGGTAGAGCGAGAAGCTCAGCGCATTGACGAACAGCAGCACGAAGCCAAGAGGCTTGGTGACCTCCACCCCGTTTGCCCCATGCACGGAATTCAGTATCAGGAATATGATGCCGAAGAGGCTGATTCCCACTCCGAGAGCCTTCTTTGCGGTGATAGGCTCCTTGACGAAGATGAATGCGAAGAACATGGTGAAGATCGGGCCCAGGGTGGAGACGATCGACGTGTCCACCGGAGTGGAGATCCTGATCGCGAGGAGGAAGGAGAACTGGGTGATGAAGAGCCCGAAGAAGGATGCGATGACGATCTTGCCGAGGTCCTTGAGCGGAACCTTCTCTGCCGGGCGGAAGAGTGAGATGAGCCAGAAGAGCAGCGAGGCGCCGATGGCCCTCATCGTGAAGAGCGCAATCGGGGACACAATCCCGGAATTCGCGATGTCCTTGGTGGACACGATGTTGATTCCGAAGATCGTGTAGGCGGCAAACAGTGCCAGATGTCCCTTGAATTTTCCTTCTCCTGCCATGATAATCATGCAAATTTACTTTTTTCGAAGAACAATTCCTATATTTACACAAACGTATTCCTCTTTATGAAAAAATTGATCATTCTTTTCTCCCTGATGCTGTCTGTCTGCACCTATTCATCAGCTCAGACTTTCACTGCATCACCTGTCGACAACGGAAGCGCACTTGTCAATCCAGGCATGGGCTGGATGCTCTACTACTACTCCAACATCCTCGACAACTACTGCTCGAAGCTCGAGCCGGAAGACACCGTCGATGAGTTCGAAGGAGTGGGCGTGGTCTTCTTCAGGCTGCCGTGGGCATTCCTCGAGCCGGAGAAGGGAAAGTTCAACTGGGAGATCATCGATTCCCCTGCACAGAGATGGATCGACAAGGGCAAGAGAATCGCGATCTGCATCACTTCCACCGAGAACTGGACCCGTCAGGGAACTCCTCAGTGGGTCTATGACGAAGGAGCCAAGTACTACGAAGTCAATGGTTTCCTTGAGTCCGAGTACTCCGACAAGATCTTCCTCAAGGAAGTCGAGCACTGCGTCAAGGCGCTTGCAGACCGCTATGACGGAGACCCGAATGTCGACTTTGTCGCCGTCGGCCATTTCGGAATGTGGGGCGAGGGACACACCGTCCTTTCGACTCCGGTCCACGGCAAGGAATGGGGCTTCAAGACCAAGAAGAAGTACATCGACATCTACTGCAAGTACTTCAAGGACACACAGCTCTGCATCTCGGACGACATCGCCGACCCATACATCCGCGAGGATCATTTCAAGATCACGGACTACGCCTTCAAGAAAGGCGTGACCATCAAGGACGACAGCATCCTTGTCCAGCCTTGGCCGAACAGCTGGTTCCACACCGGGATGGTACAGCAGTTCTGGCCTGTCATGCCTGTGATCATCGAGCATGAGCACTACCTCGGCTCTGTCGAGAGGGGAGCATGGGACAAGGAGCTCCTGCTCCAGTCCATCGAGGAATACCACTCATCCTACATGTCCATCCACTGCTGGCCTCATCTTGAATATGAGCAGAACAAGGACATCATCGCAAGGATCAACAGAAGAATGGGCTACAGGCTTCTTCTCGACAAGGCCGAGTGGCCTTCGACAGTCAAGAGGGGAGAGCCTTTCCAGATCAAGTCCTCATGGAAGAACGGTGGTGTCGCTCCTTGCTATGGCGGTGGCTACCCTTGCTACACGATCAAGACTCAGAAGGGCGGCATCGTTGCCGTCCTCGTCGATGACGGCTTCAACGTGAATGTGCTCCAGCCTGCCGCTCCGGGAGAGGCAGTGGCTCAGGAGACTTCCCATGACTTCAACATCGCCCAGGTCTTCAGCAATGACCACGGAAACTTCTCCCGTGTCGCCCAGAGCGGAGAGTTCCAGATCTTCTTCTCCGTCGGAAAGGTCGACGGAACACCTGTCTACGAACTTCCTTACGAAGGCAACGATGGCCACAAGCGCTATCTCATGGGCAGCATCACGGTTGAGTAACAATCCATCACTTTGAAGAATATGCAGAATAGACCATCAATGATCCATGCTTCCGCCGCAGCCATCCTGCTGATGCTGCTTGCCGGATGCGGAGATAATGCCCACAGGCAGGTTGCAGACGGAGAGTATCGTTCCGTCATCCGTCTCTGGCCTTCGCACCATCTCATCGACACTCTCGAGGAGAACCTGGTGGAGGCTTTCAAAAAGTATCCCCAGGCCTGTGATGAGGTCTGGTTCTGCTGTGAGGACGACTACAAGATTGACTCTGCCGAGAGAGCCGGCCGCAGGGACAAGATGGCCAAGGCTGCCGAGGACATGCGTTCCCTCGGCATCATCCCATCCCTGCAGACGGTCACGATCGGACATCCAAACCAGGAGGCTTGCGTTTCTGCCGTCAACCAGTTCGGCTACCGTGCCATGACCGGTGCGGATGGTGTGCACGCCAGGACCCAGACCTGTCCGAGGGACACCGACTTCCTGAAGATGCAGGCCGAGTACCATGCCTACTATTCCGAGGCTTTCCATCCGGACAACATCTTCATCGATGATGACCTGCGCGTCACGCAGCACTATCCTGTAGAGAGCCTCTGCTTCTGCGACAACTGCATCGGGGAGTTCAACTCCGAATTTGGATATTCCTACACCCGAGAGAGCCTTGTCGAGGCGCTTCTGGCCAATGTGCCGGGTGTCAGGCAGAACTGGGTTTCCTTCTCGCAGGCGAGCCTTGCCATGGTCGGAAGGTACATCGCCCGCGAGGTCCACAAGGTGTCTCCTGAGACTCATCTCGGTCTCCAGCATGTGAACTTCCATTTCAACCTTCTCGAGGGTTGGGACTGGAACAAGTTCTTCGATGCAGTCGAGGAGGAGACCGGGCTCGCTCCTGTGTCGCGTCCAGGCCATGGCTTCTACAATGACCATTCTCCTCGCGGCATGTTCGAGAAGGCTTATGGCATCTCCCGCCAGGTTGCCAGGCTGAGTCCTTCGATCACCCTGATCGCTCCGGAGATCGAGGGCTACATCCACAAGGCTACCGGAAAGTCTCCTCAGAGTCTCTGCACCGAGACCTTGCTCTACCTGGGCATGGGTGCGACGAGTATGTCGTATGCCATCATCTGCGGCAACAACGAGCCGATGGAGTGGTATGCCGACAACTATTTCAAGGCTCTTGACAAGTATCATTCCCTCTTCAAGGACTATGTTGCGCACAACAAGGGTACCCTTGGCGGTGGAATCGATTCGTACATCAGCAGGAACCATGTCAACCGTGATGTCAGGCCAGGGGAGTCTCCTTGGGCCTGGACATCGACCAGGGCAGGCGACGAGATCATGGAGCTTGCTCCGCTCGGCATTCCGTTCACTCCAGAGGGAGGCATGACGACTGCGACGGTCCTTGACGCTGCCGCTCTTGTGGGCATGTGCGACGATGAGGTCGTCGAGCTTCTTTCCAGGACCGGTGCCGTCATGGATGCTGCCGCCTGGGCAGAGATTTCGTCCAGGAGCATCGCTTCGCAGTTCAAGTCTGTGGAAGTACCTGAGGGTCTGAGCAATGTGACCTGCTATCAGTCTGCAGCCGGCAAGCGCATTGCCGTGATGCCTTCCTTCACCGGTGATGTCAACAATGCCGGAAGGGTGAACACTCTCAAGGTCTATGACTGGGTTTCCGAGGGCAGGATGGCTGCCGTGCTTGAGAGCATGGCCCAGGCTGTCGTCGTGCCTAGGGTCACCAGGGAGGGAAGCCTGAAATCAGTGATATTCCTGAATGCCACGATCTCCGAGATTCCTGGAGCTACCTTGAGGCTAAGGTCTTGTCCTTCCGGCAGCAGGTTCGTCTGGAAGAGCGGCGGCAACCGTGACGTGCGCCTCAAGGCTGTCAAGGATGGTGATGACTACATTGTGACGATCCCTGCCGTCAAGGCCTGGGATGCAGGTTGGATAAAGGTTGACTGATGATGGTACCTTCAATCGAATCCGTTATTGAAATTGTCCGCAAGGCATCGGAGCTCATGTGCACCGATGCCTTCGACATAAAGAGCAAGGATGGCTGTGAGAACATCGTGACGACGTCGGATGTCGCTGTCCAGAAGTATCTTTGCGAGAACCTGTCGGCCCTTCTTCCGGGCTGCGGCTTCATCTGCGAGGAGGATGGGGTCAATGATCCTGACAAGGAGTATGTGTGGGTGATCGACCCGATCGACGGGACTGCGAACTATGCGCGCGGAATCAGTGACTGCGCCATCTCTGTGGGCCTTCGTCATTGCGGCGAGGTCATCCAGGGAGTTGTCTTCATCCCGTGGAAAGGGGAGATGTACCACGCCGAAAAGGGTAAGGGAGCTTTCTGCAACGGGAAGCTCATCCATGTCTCCGACCGTCCGTTCCGCGACGGTATCCTCTGCACCGCGATGAGTACCTACAGGAAGGAATATGCTGACACGTGCTCTGAGATCATCATGGAGGCTTTCCATCAGTGCAACGATGTAAGGCGTTTCGGTTCGGCTGCAGTCGAGCTTTGCATACTTGCTTCTGGAAAGTGCGAGCTCTATTTCGAGATGCGCCTGCAGCCTTGGGACTATGCTGCCGGAATGCTCATCCTGGGGGAGGCAGGCGGCATTGCCTCGAGCCTCGATGGTGGACCTCTACGCTTCGACGGTCCGGACCTTGTCTGCGCTGCGAACTCTTGCGAGAGTCATTCCAGGCTGCTTGAGATTATCCGGAAGCATGTCCCGTCCATCCCATATGTGGACTAGATTGACTATATTTGCATAATCATCCCCAAAAGCTACAATAGATGAAGAACATCCGAATCGGGCTTCTGCCCCGCATCCTGATCGCCATTGTCCTTGGTGTACTCTTCGGACTTTTCCTCCCGATGCCTGCAGTGAGGGTCTTCGCCACCTTCAACAGCATATTCAGCAACCTTCTTCAGTTCCTCATCCCGCTGATCATCATCGGCTTGGTCACTCCGGCGATCTCCGACATCGGCAAGGGAGCAGGGAAACTCCTGGCAATCACTGCCTTGGTCGCTTACTGTGACACCGTGTTCTCCGGCCTTCTGTCCTATGGGACGAGTGTCGCCGTGTTCCCTCATCTGATCTCATCGGGTTCCGGGATGACCTCAGTCTCCGAGTTCCAGAATGTAGAACCTTTCTTCACCATACAGATCCCTCCGATGGTGGATGTCATGACTTCGCTGGTGTTCTCGTTCACCCTTGGTCTCGGAATGGCCTTCTTTGGCTCATCAAGCCTCAAGAGTGTCTTCTCTGAGTTCAAGGACATCATCGTGAAGACGATCGAGGTCGTGATCATCCCGCTTCTCCCGATCTACATCTTCGGCATATTCCTCGGCATGACGTCGACCGGCCAGGCAATCCAGGTGATCAAGGTGTTCATCTCTATCATCGGTGTGATCTTCCTGCTGCACATCTTCCTCCTGGTCTTCCAGTACTGCATCGCAGGTGCTGTCGTGAAGCGCAATCCTTTCAGACTTCTGGGCACGATGCTTCCGGCCTATTTCACGGCTCTCGGTACATCATCCTCGGCAGCGACCATCCCTGTGACGCTTGACCAGGCGAAGAAGAACGGTGTCAGCGATGAGATTGCTGGCTTCACGATCCCTCTCTGTGCTACCATCCATCTTTCCGGAAGTACTCTGAAGATCGTTGCATGTGCGGTTGCCCTGATGCTCATGAATGGTATGCCGTTCGACTTCTGGATGTTCCTTGGCTTCATCATGATGCTCGGTATCATGATGGTTGCGGCTCCGGGTGTACCTGGTGGTGCAATCATGGCTGCTCTCGGTGTCCTTGGCTCAATCCTTGGCTTCGGCGAGCAGGAGCAGGCTCTGATGATTGCGCTCTACATCACGATGGACAACTTCGGTACGGCCTGCAATGTGACCGGTGACGGTGCCATCGCACTCATCATGGACAAGTTCTTCCACCGTTCGAAGGATTCTGAATAGCCCCACGTGCGCAGGGCTCTTCCTCCCTCCGAGGCCGCCTCGGGAGCGGAATCGAGCCATCGTTCTGTCCGTCTCACGCCGGAAGGGCGGAATCGGAGGGAAAGCTGTCCGCCGAGGCTGCCGCGGACGGGAATCAGGGTGATTCCTGGACAAACGCCCGCTCGGAGGGCCTTTCAAGCAGGATGGAGCTATTATTTCGCCCGTCCCACGCGGGAAAAGCGGAATCGGAGGGAATAGCTGTCCGTCAAGGCTCCCGCGGACGGATAACAGGGTGATTCCTGGATAATAGCCCGCTCGGAGGGCCTCACAAGCAGAATCAAGCTATTATTCCGCCCGTCACACTCGGGAAAAGCTGCGCACCGGGAGGGCCGGAGGGGTGTACACGCAGCCCGCATAGGAGCGACGCCGTAGCGAACAAGAGCCAATGCGGTGAATAGCGAGCGTGTGTCTGAGGCGCAGCGCGCCGAGTTAGCGAGCCACCGCAGTGGCCGCAGTGAGTAGGCGCTTCGCGACGTAGTCGGGCGGAGTGCACACCCCGCCGGCCAAGTCCCCTCGGAGGGCCTTCTGCTGGTGCTGGGGAAGTGACGGGAGGGCAGGAGTGCATGCAACTCCGGCCAAGTCCACTGTCATCAGATCTCGATCTTGTCTAGCTCTGAGATCCAGAGATTGACCTTCGCATCGGAAGGCATACGGAAATCTCCTCTAGGAGAGAAACTTACAACGCTGATCTTCGGACCGTCCGGCATGCAGGACCTCTTGAACTGCTGGGTGAAGAATCTCCAGTAGAACTTCTTCAGCCACTTGAGGATGGTCTCCTTGTCGTAAAGCCCCTCGAACGCATTGCATGCAAAGAAGAAGATCTTTGATGGAGAATAGCCGAACCTCATGTAGTTGTAGATGAAGAAGTCGTGAAGCTCGTAAGGACCGATCAGATCCTCGGTCTTCTGCTTGATCTCACCCTTCTCGTCGGCTGGCTTCAGCTCAGGGCTGATAGGAGTCTCGGTCACATCGTAGAGAATCTCCCTTGCAGACCTCATTCCATCAGCCGCAGGCTGGTTGAACACATTGTCGGCAGCCCACTGCACCAGGAACTTGATGAGAGTCTTCGGAACCGAAGCATTCACACCGTACATCGACATGTGGTCACCATTGTAGGTGCACCATCCAAGAGCCAGCTCGGAAAGGTCGCCTGTTCCGACCACAAGACCATTCTCCTGGTTGGAGATGTCCATCAGGATCTGAGTCCTCTCCCTGGCCTGGGCATTCTCATAGGTGGAATCCATGACGGAAGGGTCATGTCCGATGTCCTTGAAATGCTGCTCGACGGCAGGGACGACAGAAATCTCCCTTGAAGTCACGCCGAGAGCCTCCATGAGGTCGACGGCATTGGACTTAGTCCTCTTCGTAGTGCCAAGGCCAGGCATCGTGATGCCGATCACGTTTTCACGAGGCAGCCCGAGCCTGTCAAGAGCCATTACGGAGACAAGGAGCGCAAGGGTGCTGTCCAGACCACCTGAGATGCCGATGACGGTCTTCTGGCAGCCGATATGCTCCAGCCTGGCCACAAGTCCAGTGGTCTGGATGGCAAGGATTTCCTTGCAGCGGACAGCCACCTCCACAGGGTCTCCCTCTGGGAGGAAAGGGTGAGGCTCGACGAAGCGGCAGAGCTTCTCCTTGAAGTCCGTAGGCGCAGCGGCTCCCAGGTCGAAACGCGCGTAGAGCCCTGAATATTCACATGCGGAAGTTCCGTCCGGAGCCATGCCGCGGAAGGAATTCTTCTTCTGCCTGAGGACGTTGAGCTTCTCGATGTCGAAGTCTGCAACGATCATGGAATCCTTCATCTGGAAGCGCTCGTTCTCGCAGAGGATCGTGCCGTTCTCGACGATCATCGATGAACCACCGTAGACAGTGTCCATGGTCGACTCGCCGTAGCCTGAAGAACAGTAGATGTAG
>JAGHSC010000153.1 GCA_018066065.1 Candidatus Cryptobacteroides faecihippi | reverse complement strand
ATTCATGGTACTGGCCGTTGTTGTCGACATAGCCGAATCCAATGAGGAATTCGGTGCCGTAGCCGAAGGCATCCACTGCCATGCAGCTGAGGTAGCTCGTCTTGTCATTCAGGCCACCGCCGATTGTCTTTCCGGTGAAGTTGTTCGTGCTGTTTACCACGAATCCGAAGGTGATGCCCTTGAGCCCATGCCTGTTGCCAGTGCTCATGTTGAGTGTGGCACCGATGTTCGGCATCGAGAACTTCGTGAAGTTCGTCAGCTGTGAATTCTTGAAGGCATCCGCCCCGTTGACCGGGTAGGCACTGTAGGAACCTGTCTCCGAACTGATGGTCAGGTTCGGAGTGATCGTGAACTGTGAGAAGTTGTAGACTGCGGATCCGGCAGGGTTGATGCCGATCGATCCAAGGTCGCCTCCGACAGCTGTCATGGCGTTGCCCATCGCGATGGACCTTGCCGTGCCGTAATATTCATTCTTGCTGAAGGTCAGGGCGTCGTACATTGTCTGTGCGCCGGCGCTGGCTGCAGTGAGAGCAAGTGAGATTGCAAGTATGGTTCTTTTCATTTCGTTTCGATCTTTTATAGTTCTTGATTCAGGATAAGCATTCACTGGTGAATATGCGGGGCTGGATCGTTATCTCCTTCCGCCACCGCCACCGCTGCTGCGGCTTCCGCCACCTGAGTAACTTCCACCACCTGAGTAGCCACCGCTGCTGCGGCTTCCGCCACCTGAGTAGCTTCCGGACGATGAACTGGACCTGTAGCTGCCTGAGGAGCTGCTGGAGCTGGATGACCTGTAGCTGTTGTTGGAAGAAGAGCTTGACCCTGAAGATCTGTAGCTGCTGCCGGATGAGCTGGAACCTGTGCTTACGCTTGACCTGCTTGAGGATGTTGATGGCCTGCTGTAGGTCTGGTTGTAGGACTGGCGTGTGCTTCCCGTACCGGATGCGCTGACCCTGCCTGAGCCTGCGACGGCTGCGGAACCGCTTCTTACTGCACTGTTCCTGGTGATGCTGCTGCCTGAAGCACTGGTAGAAGGCCTGCGTGCAGCCTGCGATACTGATGAGCGGGTGGAAGCACCGGTCCTCGCGGCAGAACCTCTTGTGGCTGCAGAGACAGCGGACCTGGATGCCGAGGTTGCGGAAGCGCCGCTCCTCTGCCTTGTCATCGATGAGCTCCTGGTACCTGCACTCCTTGAAGATGAGCCGATGCCGCCTCTTGATGAAGTCCCGGTCATGATTCCGTTCCTTGGCGCATAGACACGGTTGCCACCGCCGAAGCCGAAGTGGCTGTGTCCATGATAGTGGTGATGGTAGCCGTAGCCGCCATACCATCCGCCGTACCATCCGCTGTAGAACCATGGATCATACCATCCACCGTAGTACCACGGATCGTACCAACCGCCGTAGCCATAGTACCAAGGGTCGTACCATCCGCCGTAGAACCATGGGTCATGCCACATCCAGCTTGAATGCCATCCGAAGTGGCCGTAGTGCCAAGGACTGTACCATCCACCGTAGTACCAAGGATCCATGCCCCAGTAGATGGATGAATAGTAAGGACGGTGCCATGAGTACCATGACGTTGCGTACCAAGGCTGGTAGGAAGCCCAGGTGTTCCATCCTTCGTCGTAGATGTAGACCGATGTAGTGTTCGCATCCTTGTTGAACTCAAGCTTTGCGATCTTGTCGTTTGGAATGAAGACTGTATCGACCTTTTCACCGCTCTTCATGAAGATCGGTGAGTTCATCGTCTTTTCAACCAGGTAGTCGTCCTCGAGCCTTTCATTTGCGATGGCGACCTTGGTCTCTGCCGCAGAGCCTGGTGTATAGTAGATTCCATCCTGATACCTCTGCTGTGAGGCATCATTCGCGAACTGCGCTGCCGAACCGCACGAAGCCAGTGCCAGGAGCGCCGAGACGAAGAGCAATGAGCGTGTTTTCATAACTGAATCTCCTATATTTGAAATTAATTCGTAAATTCGCATCCAGATAACGTTTGGTATACAAAATCCATACCTCACGAATTCTTGCACAATAATAGGAAAATTGTAAGAAATCAGCAAACATCTAATATGGCAAAGGAAGTCACAAAAAGGTCTGAGAACTATTCTCAGTGGTACAATGATCTGGTAATGAAGGCGGACCTGGCTGAACAGTCTCCTGTAAGGGGCTGCATGGTCATCAAGCCTTACGGCTACGCAATCTGGGAAAAGATGCAGAGCGTCCTCGATGCTGCATTCAAGAAGTCCGGTGTGCAGAACGCCTATTTCCCACTCTTCATCCCTAAGTCATTCTTCAGCCGCGAGGCCGAGCATGTCGCAGGATTCGCAAAGGAGTGCGCAGTCGTAACCCACCACAGGCTCATGAACGATCCTGACGGAAAGGGCGTCGTTGTCGACCCTGAGGCAAAGCTCGAGGAAGAGCTGATCGTAAGGCCTACTTCCGAGACCATCATCTGGAGCACCTACAAGAACTGGATCACCTCATGGCGTGACCTTCCTATCCTCTGCAACCAGTGGTGCAATGTCGTCCGCTGGGAGATGAGGACGCGTCTGTCCCTCCGTACTGCAGAGTTTCTCTGGCAGGAGGGACACACTGCCCATGCAACAGCCGAAGATGCAGCAGCAAAGGCTGAGGAAATGGTTCAGGTCTATGCTGACTTCGCCCGCAACACGATGGCGCTTCCTGTCATCGTCGGCCACAAGAGCCCTAACGAGAGATTCGCAGGCGCACTCGACACCCTTACCATCGAGGCCATGATGCAGGACGGAAAGGCTCTCCAGGCCGGTACCTCACACTTCCTCGGACAGAATTTCGCAAAGTCATTCGACGTCCAGTACACCAACAAGGAAGGCAAGCAGGAGTACGTCTGGGCAACCTCATGGGGCGTTTCAACCCGACTGATGGGAGCTCTCATCATGGCTCATGGAGATGACAACGGTCTCGTCCTTCCTCCGGCAATCGCGCCGATCCAGGTCGTCATGGTCCCTATCTACAAGACCGATGAGGAGCACAATGCCATCCTCGACAAGATGTACGAGCTGAAGAAGGGACTCGAGGCAGAGGGCCACAGCGTCAAGATCGACGACCGCGACACTCTCCGCCCTGGCTTCAAGTTTGCAGAGTGGGAGCTCAAGGGCGTCCCTGTACGCTTTGCGATGGGTCCTCGCGACCTCCAGAACGGAACCGTCGAGGTCGCCCGCCGCGACACCCTCACAAAGGAGACCGTCGCTCTCGAGGGCATCGAGAAGACCATCGCCGACCTGCTTGACGACATCCAGAAGACCATCTACCAGAAGGCATTCGACTTCCGCGCCTCCAACGTCGAGAAGTGTGACGACTGGAACGAGTTCAAGGAGAAGATCCAGACCGGCAAGTTCCTTCTCTGCCACTGGGACGGAACCGCCGAGACAGAGCAGAAGATCAAGGACGAGACAAAGGCAACCATCAGGTGCATCCCTGTGGACAGCTTCGTCTGCGAGGAGGAAGGAGTGGACATCTACTCCGGAAAGCCTTCACGTCAGAGAGTCGTCTTTGCGATCTCATACTAGTGCAACGATCATTCAACATTCAAGGGTCTATGAGGAATTTCAGACTTGCAGCCATCGCTGCAGCGGCTTTGCTCGCAACTGTTGCGGCAACAGCCCAGGATGACAAGAAGGATGTCCAGTCTGCAGCTGCAGCAGCTGCAGCAGCATTTGCGCAGACTCCGGAGCCGGAGGTGAAGGCACCAAAGCCGGTCTATTGGACCAAGTCAGCTCAGACTGATCTCAAATTCAACCAGCAGAGGCTCAGCAACTGGGCCGCCGGTGGTGTGAACAATGTGACCCTCAATGCCTACATCAGGGGAACGGCCAACTATGCCAAGGGCAAGGCTTACTGGAACAACAACCTCCAGTGCGACTATGGTTTCATCTACCAGCAGGACAAGCCTTTCATCCAGAAGAATGTGGACCGTCTCTACATCGAGAGCAAGTACGGTTACAGGAAGAATGAGAAGTTCGGACTCTCTTCAAAGTTCGACCTGCTCTCACAGTTCTCCAACACCTACAACTACGTCTATCCTGCCGGAGTTGAGGATCCTACCGCAAAGGACTGGAAGAACGCCCGTTCGATCAGGTCCGGCCTTCTCTCTCCTGCCTACGCCCATCTGGGAGTCGGTGTGGACTGGGTGCCTAATCCGAAGAACAGATGGATTGTCGTCAACTTCCAGCCGTTGACCGGCGGTTTCACGATCGTCAGCAACGAGGAACTGAGAAGGGCGTATGGCCTTCGCAGGCAGAAGCAGTACGCCGACGAGGGAGCCTATCCGTATTCCGAGACCAAGGAGGATGGAACGGTCGTCAACCATGGTGAGTACTACAGACTCTCGAAGTTCGAGCTTGGTGCCCAGCTTCAGGTCGACCTCAACGTGAGGGTCAACAACAACTTCACCTATTCTTCGACCCTCATCATGTTCTCCGACTACCTTGACAATCCGCAGAACATGCGTGTCAACTTCACCAACCGTGTGAACTGGCTCCTTGCAAAGCATCTCACAATGTCCTTCACCTCATTCCTCATCTACGACGACCATGTCATGATCAAGAGTGAGAAGGATCTCGAAAAGTACCCTGACGGAAGGCAGAGGATACAGCTCCAGGAACTCCTCGGACTCGGTTTCACCTACACCTTCCCGATCGCGAAGAAATAAGCCTGCATCCTGATGCAAAGCCGTTTCGATTCGATCCTGTCCGCATTGGATTCTGGCCGGAAATTGCTTCTGGCCGTCAGCGGTGGGGTCGATTCGATGGTTATGGCCACTCTCTTCCTGAACTCTTCCGTGGAGGTCGGCTTCGAGGTGGCGCACTGCAACTTCCATCTCCGCGGCGCGGAGAGCGACTCGGATGAACAACTCGTGAGCGGATGGTGCAGCGAGCATGGGATCGTTCTTCACAGGAAGGATTTCCGAACGTGTGAATATTCAGATGCGAAGGGCGTCAGCATCGAGATGGCTGCCCGCGAGCTGAGGTATGCCTGGTTTGAGGAACTCTGCCGGGAGAGGGGACTTGGGGGCGTCGTGGTCGCGCATAATGCCAATGACAATGCCGAGACTCTTGTCCTGAACCTTCTTCGCGGTACCGGGCTTAAGGGTGTCACCGGCATGGGAATGGTCTCTTCCGTCCCTGTGCCCGGGTCGTCTGTCCGATTGCTCAGGCCTCTTCTCAAGTTCAGCAGGAATGACATCCTCGAGTACGCTGTCTCCCATGGAGTTGCCTGGCACGAGGACAGCACGAACGCAGATTCTTCGTTCAAGAGGAACTGTGTCAGGAACGAGGTTTTCCCACTTTTCGCAAGGATCAATCCTTCGTTCGTCGATTCCCTGTCCAGGGATATGGACCGATTCGGACAGGAACTTGCTGCGGCCGACCGCCTGTTTGAACTGGAACGTTCCGATGTCGAGCTGGTTCCGGGAGAGGATGCTCTCCTGAGGGTCGGCATCGGGGCTCTTCTGGAAAGCCGCGATCCGGAGTGGCTGCTCTACCGCCTTCTCTCTCCTCACGGTTTCACCCAGGCGGTGATCTCTTCTCTCCTGGAACTTCTCAGGGGAAGCGCTCCTTGCTCCGGAAAGGTCTTCCTCTCCGGCACTGCACGCGCCGTTGTCTCCGGGTCTGAGATCATCGTCACAGCCATCCCCGCCGAGGATGGAACTTCCTCGTTGACAGTCTCTTCCGCTGGTGAATATTCATTGGCGGGTGTCGTCTTCTCGGTTCGCACCGCTGCCTGGGGCGAAGGGATGCCTCTTGTCCAGCCTCGTGGAACCGTGATGGTGGATGCCGCAAAGCTTCCATTCCCTTTCTCTGTGAGACTATGGGAGGAGGGTGACTGGATGCAGCCGCTGGGGCTTAGGTCTGCTGGCGGAAGGATGGGCAGGAAGAAACTCAGCGACCTGTTTGTCGACCTTGGCTACTCTCTGGTGGACAAGGAAAAGGCTCTTGTGGCTGTGCCGGGGGAGTGTGGCTCCATGAGCCATGTGGCTGCCCTGGTCGGCGAGCGCATCGACGAGTCTGTCAAGGTGACAGAAAAAACGGCCTCCGTGATCTTCATCGAACGGAAGCCGTAGATTGATTCATTGCCGGGAATCCCGGACGATTATCTGATTTCGATTGTGTAAGGCATGCGCGCGAAGACCACAGGCTCTGAATTTCCGTTCGCCCAAGTCTTTGCCCATCTCATGATTTCCTTTGCCGTTGCCTCGAGAGGTGTGCCTGTGAAGATGGCTGCGGAGACTTCCTCGTCCATCTTCTTCCCGCTGATCTGCTGGAGGATCATCTCCATCTGGGTCAGTGGCTTAGGATAGCCTTCGATGTTCCATGCCTCCACGTCTGCGTCTCCGGCGAGGCCGGCTGCGTAGGCGATTGCATCCTCGAGGGTTCCGATCTCGTCGACGAGTCCGATGCCGATTGCGTCGGCTCCGGTCCAGACACGGCCCTGGGCGATGCTGTCGACTGACTCCTTGGTCTTGTCCCTTCCTTCAGCCACTGTGGCGACGAAGGTCTCGTAGATGTCATCCACGTAGGTCTGCATCCATGCTGTCTCGCCGCTGTCGAATGGCCTGGTGAGGGTGAGCATGTCTGAGTGCCTGTGGGACTTTACCGGGGTGACGTTGACGTGCGCAACGTTCTTCAAGGTGTTGCTGAATTCAGGGATTGCAGAGAACACGCCGATCGATCCTGTGAGGGTCGTCTTGTTGGAGAAGATGTAGTCGCAGCTGTTGGAGATCCAGTAACCGCCTGAGGCTGCGTAGTCACCGTAGGATGCTACGACTGGCTTGACGGCTCTCGTGAGGTCGATCTCTTCCTTGATCTTGCTGGAAGCGAGGACGGTTCCGCCAGGGGAGTTGACCCTGAAGACGACAGCCTTGATGGTGGAGTCGGAGCGGACCTTCGCGATGATCTTGGTGAAGGTGTCTCCGCAGATGTTGTTAGGGTCTTCGTTCTCGATGATGTTTCCGTTGGCATAGATGACGGCGATCTTCTTCTTGGCGCTGAGGTTAGGCTTTACCTTGCTGGAAGCGTAGTCTGCGAACGGGATGAACTTGACGTCCTTGTAGGAGTCCTTCTCTGCGAGGATGGCGATCTTTTCCTTGTAGCCTTCCACGCTGAGCACCTCGTCTGCAAGATTGTGGGCAACCATGTCCTCTGGATAGTTGATGGAGAGGTTGTCGATCATGTAGTTGAGGGAGTCTACGCTGATGCCCCTGCTCTGGGCGGTCTCCTCGGCGATGGTCTCCCACATCGAGTCGATCATCTCCTGGTTCTGCTCCATGTTCTCAGGGCTCGCTGCGTTGTTGATGTACATCTCGCCTGCGCTCTTGTACTTTCCGTGACGGATGAGCTGGTAGTTTACGCCGAGCTTGTCGAGAAGGTCCTTGAGGAAGATCATCCTTCCGCTGATGCCGAGCATGAAGTTGTTGCCGCCGTGGTGGCTGGTCGTGTAGATCTTGTCGGCGACGGATGCGAGGTAGTAGCTTCCTGACGTGAATGCCTCACCGTAGGCCACGATGGCCTTGCCGCTCTTGCGGAACTCGGTGAGAGCCTTGCGGAGCTCTTCCATCTTGGTTACGCCGATGGCAGGGTTGTCGGTCTTGAGGAGGATGCACTTGACACCTGGGTCCTCGGCTGCCTTCCTGAGAGCCTTGCATGCATCGAGAAGGCCCAGGTGGGAGATTCCGTTCTGCTGGATCGCTGCCATGAAGTCGGTCTCGCTTGCCTGTTCGGAGACGGCGAGGGTCGACATGTCCATGAGGAGCACTCCCTCCTTTGGAAGTACGGTTGAGGATGCTCCGCCTGCCGATGAGGCGGCGACTGATTCGATCATCATGAAGAACATGATCAGCTTGACGATTCCCCACACTGCGAGTCCGCAGAGGACCGCCAGTACCCATTTGACGAATTCTTTCATATTCATTTGCTTTAGTCTTCTTTGAGATAAATCCTCCAAAGGTAATCATTTTCCTCAATTAGTGA
>JAGHSC010000111.1 GCA_018066065.1 Candidatus Cryptobacteroides faecihippi | reverse complement strand
CGTCCACGGAAATCACTATTCTGGCGCGGCTGGCGTGGACGTCTTGGCCGAACGATGGGGATCATCCACGCGAATCCCTATTCTGTAGCCTCCAGCGTGGATGATGCGCCAATTCGGAGGGGTCGTCCACGGGAACCACTAACTCAGTGCGTCTCGCGTGGACGTCTCGGCCGAACGATGGGGTTCGTCCACGCAATTCCCCATCCTGCGCGCTCCTGCGTGGATGATGCGCCAATTCGGAGGGGTCGTCCACGGAAATCACTAAATCAGTGCGTCTGGCGTGGACGACTCGGCCGAATGATGGGGATCATCCACGCGAAACCCCATTCTGCACCCCTCCGTCGTGGATGACTCGTCTGATTCGAGGGGTCGTCCATGAGAATCACTAATCTAGACTCGTCTCGCGTGGACGTCTCGGTGGAACGATGGGGATCGTCCACGCAAAACCCCATTCTGCGCCCTCCTGCGTGGATGATTCGTCTGATTCGGAGGGGTCGTCCATGAGAATCACTAATCTAGACTCATCTCGCGTGGACGTCTCGGCCAAATGATGGGGATCGTCCACGAAAAACCCCATTCTGTGCGCGTTTGGCGTGGATGATGCGCCTGATTCGGAGGGGTCGTCCACGGAAATCACTAATCCAGACCCGTCTGGTGTGGACGTGTCGGAGGGATGATGGGCGGGATGATGGGGAATGTTACTCGGAGAGGTGGTTCAGAAGGAGCTTGCGGATGTTGTCTGAGATACGCTTGAAAGCATCGGTCTCATTCTCAAGCATTTCCGCAAGATTCTTGCACTTGACAAGCTCGCGGACATCATCCATGTTGTGGAAGATGTAGCCGATGTACTCCTCGTAGGCATCATCGGCAGCATGCTCAAGCTCAGTCACACGGTCACAGCAAAGATTGATGGCCGCAATGTTCTTCTTCACATCGGAAAGGAAAGGGATCATCTCGCGCAGGGCAGAACTCTGGTCCAGCGCAATCTGAGCAATCTCCTTCAGCTGGGCATCAAGATGCTCGGGAGCATAGATGAGGATTGCCTTGGAAGTGTCCTTGATCACATCGAGACAATCATCCATCGCCATTGCAACGGCCTGCAGGTCGAGTCTGTTGATCCTCACGAGAAAAGTCTCGGAAAGCATCTCATGAAACTCGGTCAGAAGGGCATCACCCTGTACCTCGCAGGATTTAATCTCGCGCTCAACGCGCAACCACGATGAAGGATCGTTGTCATCAAACATGGAGACAAGCATAGCGGAAGTCTGGCAGAGAAAGCCAGTCTGCCTCGCAAGGATCGGAACAAAGACGTTGCCGGATCCCTTCATCATCATCAAAGCCTTGCGGAAAAGTCCCATAGAACAGAAGATTACACTACAACTTATTTCTTTCAAGCATCAAAAACAGATGCAAGGAACGGCAAAGATACAAACTCCTCACTCAAAAACACAGCGATTCATAAAAAAATAGAAAAACCTCAGGAATGTTTCTTTCGGACACACGCTACAGAGGATGAAGAAGGATAACTTTGCATCACCGCAGTGATTGCGCTGATAGTTTCATTCTATGAAAAACTTCGCAACCCGCAGCATTCACTGGCCATCGGGTACAAAGAGCAGCTTGGCATCTGCTCTTATCTCAATACACTCAGCGGCGGTTCTGCCGCGATAAATCTTGCTTTAACTTCCAATCCCGATGGCCACTGCGGGTTTTTCAGGGCAGAATAGGCTAAAGCTCGAACCTGGACTTCTGAGGGAAACGAGCCTCGAAGGCTGCAAGAAGCTGCCGACGGTAAGACTCGTACTTCTCCGCACTGATCTTCACATCATTGATGCAGACCATCTTGCGGTCAGGGGAGCCGAGGAATGACGCCATGCGGTCGATTCCTGCGACAGCAAGCGAAAAATGACGGTTGGAGATTCTCCTGTCGACAGCCAGCCCCTTGAGATGCATGTAGTCCGTGAATATGTACTGGTTGTAGTTGCAGTCCTCACGGAGAGGAGTGATGGAAGCGATGAGGTCGCTCTCACGAAGCGAATAAAGCTCCTCGCACTGACTCCTGAGCATCGGCGAGACAGTGTGAGGCGGCCTGAGATAGACCATGGGCACTTTCCTGCCGAGAGACTCACAGGCAAAGGCGAACGAGCGGCGGACAATCCTCCTGAATCCATTGCCCAGAGTCAGCAGGTGGCGCGACATGTGGAGTGCAGGCTTCCCACCCGGATAGAAATCATCCTCAGTGAACGGAAGCACCGGGAAGCAATCGTCATTGAAGTAGAGGTAGCGCTCGTCAAGCCCCTCGATCCTGTGAAGGAACATCTCGATGGCCTGAGAGTTGAAGACCGGAAGAAGGTTTTCAGGGAAGATGTCCCTGTGAGTGACTATGTGGAGGTTGGACCTGTCCACCCAGGATGGGACCTGGGACTCGCCGGAGACCACAAGATGGACATTCCTGACGAAAGGCATGTTCTTCTCGATGCCTCGGAGCAGATACTTCAGAGTGCCCCAGTCGCGGAATCTCTTCTCCAGGAAGGTGTCCATCCCGACCACACCGGCATATTCTTCCTGCCAGAGTGGGTCGAGACCATTTACGTAAGTGATGACGGCATCCATTTTTGTTTCCTTTATCTGAGATAGCTGCTGTGTGGGTCTGTGCGGAACGCGCCAAGTCTTCAGGAGTGCCCTCAAAGACAACTTCACCGCCCTGGGTACCCGCATCCGGACCCATGTCGATGACCCAGTCGGCAGCCTTGATGACATCGAGATTATGCTCTACGACGATCACGGTGTGGCCGTTGGCAAGCAGCACATCGAAAGCCTTCAGAAGCTTCTCCACATCGAAGAAATGAAGTCCGGTCGTCGGCTCGTCGAAGAGGAACATTGATCCTTTCCTTCCGCGAGGACTGGGAATCCTTGCTCATCGACAGGAAGTAGGCAAGCTTGATTCGCTGGCTCTCACCGCCCGAGAGAGTGGATGAACTCTGGCCGAGCTTGATGTAGGAAAGGCCCACATCAACAAGTGGCTGAAGCCTTTCCGCAATCTGGCGGGCGAGAGATTCTTCCTGGGCGGAGAAGAAGGCAATGGCCTCCTCGACCGACATGTTCAGGATGTCATCGATGTTGCGTCCCTTGTAGCGGACCTCGAGGATGTCCGGCTTGAAGCGCTTGCCGCCGCAGGCCTCGCAGACCATCGACACATCTGCCATGAACTGCATCGGGATCCTGACGATTCCGTCTCCCTGGCACTCAGGACAGCGACCGCCATCCTGGTTGAACGAGAAGAACGAAGGAGTGTACCCATTCATCTTCGCATACTGCTGGTCTGCAAGCAGTTTCCTTATGTCGTCGTAGACCTTGAGATAGGTGACGGCGTTGGAGCGGCTGCTCTTGCCGATCGGGTTCTGGTCCACATATTCGATCCTCGTGATCCTGTCAAGATTGCCCGAAAGGCCCTTGAAGGTTCCAGGAAGGTCACCTGTCTGGTTGATCTTCCTGTAAAGCGCAGGATAGAGAATGTCTCCGACAAGAGAAGACTTGCCTGAACCGCTGACTCCGGAAACCACAGTCAGCACCCCCAGAGGGAACTTCACATCGAACCCCTTGAGGTTGTGCTCCATGGCACCCTCAACCTTTATTGAATATGTCCAGGTGCGCTTCTCCCTGCAATAGCGGGGCCTGGTACCAAGCACTTACTGAAGCGTCAGGGACTTGTCCACGACCTTCTGCGGGATCT
>JAGHSC010000161.1 GCA_018066065.1 Candidatus Cryptobacteroides faecihippi | reverse complement strand
AATGTCCCTGCCGGAAAGCATGGAATCACCTTCACTTTCGATCCTGATTCGGTCCGCAAGGGAGATAGCATGGCGCTTATCTTCATCACCTTGATGTACATCCTGATGGCAGCAGCCGTTGCCTACGGAATATTCAAGCTCGTAAGGAATTACAGGAAAGCATCATGACACAGAAAAGATACGATTGCCTGATCGTCGGGTCGGGCCTCTTCGGAGCCGTCATGGCCCATCGTGCCACGAAGGCCGGGAAGAAGTGCCTGGTGATCGACAAGCGCCCGCAGGTGGGTGGAAACATCCGCTGCGAGGAGGTCGAGGGCATCAATGTACACAGCTACGGCCCGCACATATTCCACACCAGCGACAGGGAGGTCTGGGACTTCGTGAATGCGATCGTCCCTTTCAACCGCTTCACGAACATGCCTGTGGCCAACTACAAGGGAAGGCTGTACAACCTTCCTTTCAACATGAACACCTTCACTCAGATGTGGGGTGTCATCACTCCCGACGAGGCGAAGGCCAGGATCGAGGAGCAGAAGGCTGAGGCTGTGGCTGCGATGAAGGCCGAGGGGGTGAGCGAGCCGCGCAACCTCGAGGAGCAGGCATTGCTGCTTGTCGGCCGCGACATCTACGAGAAGCTGATCAAGGGCTACACCGAGAAGCAGTGGGGGCGTTCCTGCACGGAGCTTCCTCCATTCATCATCCGCCGTCTTCCGGTCAGGTTCGTGTTCGACAACAACTACTTCAACGACCTTTGGCAGGGCGTTCCGATCGGAGGCTACAACCTTCTGATAGATGGCCTTCTCGAAGGCTGCGACGTCCAGACCGGGGTTGACTTCTTCGAGGACAGGGAGAAGTGGGAGGCCATTGCGGACAAGATTGTCTTCAGCGGCAAGATCGATGAGTATTTCGGCTACCGTTTCGGCAAGCTTCAGTACCGCACGGTGCGTTTCGAGACGGAAGTACTTGACACTCCGAACCATCAGGGCTCAGCAATCGTGAATTACACCGAGCGTGAGGTCCCTTTCACCAGGATCATCGAGCACAAGCACTTCGAGATGTTCGGCCAGGCTGTCTATGACTGCCCGAAGACCGTCGTGACGAAGGAGTTCTCGACGGAATGGACCGACGGCATGGAGCCGTTCTATCCTGTCAATGACGAGAAGAACAACGCGCTCTACCGGCAGTACAAGGCTCTCGCCGACGCCGAGACAGATGTCATCTTCGGAGGTCGCCTTGCCGAGTACAGGTACTACGACATGGCTCCTCTGGTCAGAAGGGCTCTCGACATCCCGCTCGATTAGTGCCATGGCTGCGCGGGTAAGCATCATAGTGCCTGTCTACAAGGTCGAAAAGTACATCCGGAGATGCGCAGAGAGCATATTCGGACAGACTTTTGCGGACCTGGAGGTCATCTTTGTGGATGACTGCAGTCCGGATGCTTCAGTTGCCGTCGCGCGCGAGGCTCTTGAGGGATTTCCTCAGAGGAGGGAGCAGGTGAGGTTCCTGCGTCTTGAGTGCAACGGAGGTGTGGACAACGCCCGCCGCCAGGGATGCTTCGCCTCGAACGGTGAATATGTGCTCTTCGTGGACAGTGATGACTTCCTCGAGCCGCAGGCTGTGGAGAGGCTGGTTTCAAGGGCAGAGGAGGTCGGTGCGGACATGACCGCCTGCCGCTTCAACGTGGTCGGTCCTGATGGCCGCCCGGAGCTTTCCCCTCTGCGGGATGAGGTTTCCGATCGCGACCGCTACCTCAGGCACCTCGTCAGCATGAACGGAAGGGAGGCCTCCCCGAACATATTCAACAAGCTTTTCAGGGCAGACCTTCTGAAGAAGGTTGAGGTCGTCCCTGCTGGCAACATCGCCGAGGACTGGCTGATCTGCGTGCAGGCTGCCCACAAGGCGGACAGGATCGCTTTCCTGGATGAGCCGCTGTACAACTACACCGTCAGGGAGGATTCTGCCACCCATGGCTCGACCATCGAGGACAGCCGTCGGAGCGCCAGGGCCGACATGGCCAACATCGACCTTGTCGTCGGCTATCTTGAGTCCAAGGGGCTGGCCGGCAGGTACAGGCACGAGATCGATGCCCGCAAGTTCATCGCCAAGGGTTCGTTCTACGGTTTCTGCGACGATCCTGTCCACCATCGGGAATGGAAGGATGTCTACAAGGAGATCAACGGCCGGATCCTATTCAATCCCTGCCTTTCCTGGCACAACCGCAAGACGTTCATTCTCTGTTGGTTCCGCCTGACAAAGAAGTATTATTCACTGACCGGAGCAGTCCGAAGGCTGCTTGGAAAAGACTGATGACCATGCATTACAAGGTAAGTGTGATCGTTCCGATCTACAATGTCCGAGACTATCTCGTGCGCTGTGTCGAGAATCTGATGAACCAGACTCTCAGGGAGGTTGAGTACATCTTCGTCGAGGACTGTGCGACCGACGACAGCTACCAGGTCCTGACGGACACGCTTGCCCGTTTCCCTCATCGCCGGGAGGATGTAAGGATCATCAGGCACGAGGTCAACAAGGGTCTGGCCATGTCGCGCGCGGACGGCCTTGACGTGGCCGCGGGTGACTTCATCATCCACACCGACAGCGACGACTGGACCGATGTGACGATGTTCGAGAAGATGTACAGGCAAGCCGTGGCGGACGGAGCGGACATCTGCATCTGTGACTTCTACTTTGCCAGGAAGGATGGCCTGGTGAGGATGCATCCGACCCTTGACTGCTCGAAGCCTCACAAGGAGTTCATGAGGGACTACCTCAAGTGGCGCTGGAACACTGTCTGGAATGTTCTCGTGGCACGCGGAGTCTACGAGCGCAGCGGTGCCAGGCCACCTGTGGGAATATCCTTCACTGAAGACTTCCACCTCGCGGTCCGCCTATTCCAGTATGCCAGGAAATTCACAACCGTGGATGAGCCACTGTACTACTACAACCAGATGAACAGCGGTTCCATCATGCATACTCTCGACACCAAGATCTTCCTGCATGAGCTGGACTGCTACGAAAGGACCATCGAGTGGTTCAAGGAGCGTGGCGTCTACGAGGACTACAGGAAGCAGATGCAGTGGCGCCTTCTGAAGTCGTCGTGCTTCCTGGTGTTCCAGAACCAGTTCGATGAGTTCAGGAAGCTTCATCCTGAATCCCACAGGTACATCCTTTCAGTTCCATCCTCACTCTTCAACTTCAAGGTCAAGGTCATGCTGATCCTGGCCGTCCTGAGGCTGGATTTCATCTGCCGCTGGGACAACCGCCGCCACGGCCGAGGCTGAACCTCTTCTCATAATTCTCAATCATGGATTACAAAGTAAGCGTAATAGTTCCCGTCTACAATGCCGCAGAGTACATCGAGCGCTGCGTACGCTCTCTCATGTCCCAGACATTGAGGGAGATTGAATATGTCTTCATCGACGATTGCAGCACTGATGGAAGCATGGCGGTGCTCGAGAGGACCCTGGCAGAGTACCCGGATCGTGCCGGTGACGTCAGGATTGTGCGTCATGAAACCAACAAGGGGGTCTCCAGATCCCGCATCGACGGTCTGGACAATGCCACTGGAGACTATCTGATCTTCTGTGACAGTGACGACTGGGTTGATGTCCGGATGTATGAGAAGATGTACAGGACCTGTGTAGAAGGAGGAGCAGATCTTTGCATGTGTGATTATTATTTTGTGAAGGAGGAAGGCTTGTTGAGGGATGGTCTTGGTTTCGAGGAAGGACTTTCCAACGAGGAGATTGTCAAGCAGTGCTGTTTCAACCATGTCTTCACGACCGTGTGGTCGCTCATGGCATCCAGGGAACTGTACGACAGGAGTGAAGCTAGACCACCTGAGGGCATCAACTTTACTGAAGACTTCTACATGAGTGTCTGCCTCTACTCGTGTGCAAGGAAGATTGCATGCGTCCGAGAGCCGCTGTACTATTACAACATGCTCAACCAGTCATCGATAATCCACACATTGACTGAAAAGCATTCTATGCAGGAGATTGAATGCTATTCCCTGTGTGCAGCCAGGCTGCGGGATCTCGGGGTTTACGAGGCCTTCAGGAAAGAGATGGATTGGAGAATGCTCAAGAGCTGCGCATGGCTCATATTCCATGACCGCTTCGAGGAATTCAGGAAGTATTTCCCGAGATTCCAGATGTGCATGCTGACGGTCCCTCATCGTTTCTGTTACCCGAAAGTGAGGCTTATGATCATTCTTACGGCATTCCATCTCGATTTCATCTGCAGATGGGACAACCGAAGGCATGGGAGAAGCTGAACTGCCTGACTATTCTACCAGACCTTTCCTTCTTGCAAGATACCAGAGGGTCTTTCTCAGCAGTACATAGATCCTTGGGTGCCTCAGTGAAAGCCTTGATGTGAATGAAAGCATCGGGAAGGCTATTGCTTCCACGGCTGCTGCATCGAAATCCTTGACTTCCTCAAGAAAGAGATGGAAACTGCCCTTGATCATGTTTTGTGGCAGAGGTGTTTTCTTCCACGGCGAGATAGCCTTGTACTTAAGCCAGTCCTTTGCGAACTGACAGTTCTGGTGCCAAGGCTTGACAGATTCAGTGTAGTGGATGAGTGCCGGATCGTTTATGGCTTCGCGGATCTGGTCGAAGTATTTGTCCTTCTCAAGCATCCAGTCGTCTTCCGGTGTGATCATGAACCGGATCTGGCAGTTGAACTGCAGCGGCATGCTCTTGACTCTTTCTCCGATGACCACATTCATCGCATCCTGGTCGACCAGGACGAAATGATTCTCTTCCATGCTCTTGATGCATTTCATGGCGATTTCTTCCTTCCTCCAGCAAGTAAGATTCATCAGGATTACTCCATTGTTGTAGTAAGGCCTTGTGAGAGGGATGCCTGTGCGGTTGTGAAACTTCACGTTGGAACATCCTGAGTCATAGGCCATTGCTGCAGGTACACCGTCATCCATCTCAATTTCCCAGAGAGGTCGGAGAGACTTGACGCAGAGGACGTCGGAGTCCAGGTAGAGGACTCTGGTCACATCTTCCGGCAGAAGCTCAGGGATCATGAAGCGGTAGTAGACACTCTTGCTGAAGTACATGAACTCCGACAGGTTCTCGATCTTCTTCTCATCTATCTCGTAGAAGACCACCTGGTTGCCGTGGGTGCTGACGGCTTTGCCGATCATCTCTTTAGCATCTTCGGTCACATTGCCGGCAATCAGGGCATGGAAGCAGATCGGTCCTGGAGTGTTCTCGCAGATTGATGTCATGCTCACTCCGCATGGCATCGAGTAGTTCTGATCGAAGCAGAAGGCTATGTGAATTGTATTATCCATGGTGTTAAATCAAATGCGCGGTTCTTGATCGTCCGAACCATGTCAGCATGATGCTTTGCATGAAGCGGAATGGTTTGCGGAAGACGTCAGGGTAGATGATGTAATAGGAACAGTCGTCGGTTTCTATCTTCCAGTTGTAGCGCTTCTGGAAGTGTGCGTACAGGGTCGGTTCCACGTGGCGCCTGTAGTTCTTGTCATAGTAGATGCGGTACAGATTCCTGTCCTTGTACATGAAGGTCAGGCATTTCCTTTCCTGGGCAAACTCTGACTTGAAATGGCGGCATTTAGACTGTATCCTGACATCGTCAAAGCTTGATTCGCAATGGTAGACTCTGTCTGGATAGACAGATTCCCATGCCGCACTGCATCCTCTGTAATACTCGTCAAAAAGGCGGTTCTCCGGTGTAGTGTACACATCCTTGTAGTAGTGGCAATTCTCATGACGCTGCATGAAGAAGGTATTGCAGAACTCATTGTTGCGGTACAAGGTGAGATGACCCCATCCGGAGATCATGTCGTATCTGTCCAGTACTGCATCCGTGATAAAATCACGTATCCTTCCATATACCAGATCCACATCGCCGAAGCCCCAGAAATCATAGCCCTGAATCTCATCTGCGAACACATATCCATAAGCTGGCTTGAAGTCACAGAGCTTGTACGGTTTCGGAAGGCTGACTTCCATTCCCAATGCTTTGCAGAAGCGCTCTCTCAGGGCATCCAGGCTTTGCTTCATCACATGGATGTTGCTGCATCCCTCTACTTCCTGGTCAGTCACAAGCAGGAAATCCACATCTGGATTGTCCTTTGCCGATTGAAGCCAGAATGGAAAGGTCGGAGGCAGTGTCCCGAAATACGGTATGATGATGATGAATCTTTTCATTACTGCTTTTCGAGAAGATGATACTTCTTTGCAAGTGTCCACACGACTTTCCTGAACAGGGAAAAGGTGCGTGGATGCCTTTGGGCGAGCCTCACTGCAAGAGCCACCATGGGAGCCGCTACCGAATCGATGTCCTGGACGTCCGAGTCCCGTCTGGCGAGATACTTTACCGCAAGCCACAAGGTGTACGGCATCTGCTGCAATGGGACGTCTTTCCACGGGGAAGCCGCTTTGTATTCAAGCCATTCCGAAGAGAAGGGACACCCTTCATGCCATGGCTTGCGGTCACCGACGAAATGCAGGATCACCGGCTGCTTGCACGCCTCATGGATTTCGTCAAAATACTTACCCTTTTCCAGTCGCAGCTCCTCCTCTGGAGAGGTCAGGAGCAGGAACAGACAGTTGTACTTGAAGTGGAGACGCTTGATCCTGCTTCCAAGCAGGACATTCACCACATCCTGATCCATATAGGGATAATCGTGTTCCTGGGCATGTCTCAGGCAGATCGCTCCAAGACCTTCCTTTCTCCAGCAGTCGAGATTGAGCACCATCACCCCGCAATTGTAATAGGGCTGCGACATAGGAATGCCTATCCTATTGTGATGCCTGACGTCATCCGCACCCCAGTCGCCCACGATGGCGGCAGGCTCTTCCGGACCGAGCTCTGTGTCCCACAGGGGACGCAGGGAGTCGAGTGTGATCAGGTCGCCATCCAGGTAGATGGCTTTAGAGACGTCTGCCGGAAGGACATCCGGTATCAGGAAACGGTAGTACGTACTTTTGCTGATGTAGCCTATGTCGGCATTGGAGTAGGTGTTGTCGACATTTGAGCTGTCGATCACATGGAACTCAATCGTCTTCCCATGTGAGACGACCATGCTCTCCATCTGCTGCCTCGCCTCATCGGTCACATTGCTGGAGATCAGTGCATGGAAACACACCGGATCAGGTGTGTTGGCACAGATCGAGTTCATTGCCACGCCGCATGGCATGACATAGCTTTGATCTAGGCAGAAGGCTACATGTATCATCATTTACCGAGCTTTTGTGCAAGATAGTCAATAATCCTTGGAGTTCCGTACCAGGCCAGCCTCAGATTCTGAAGGAAGCGGAAAGGTCTGCGGAACACGTTAGGGTAGATGATGTAGTCTGAATAGTCATCCACGTCGATTGTCCATCCCTTGCGCTTCTGGAAGTGTGCGTACATTGTCTGTTCCTCATGCCTTCTGAACCTGGAGTCGAAATAGACGCGGTAGAGCGCCCTGTCCTTGTGGATGAAAGTCATGCATTTTCTCTCTCTTGAGTAGTAGGACTTGAAATGCTTGAACAGGTCCGGGATGGCCACATCGTCGAAGAATGGTTCGCATCGCAGAGCCCTGTCGCTGTGGAAGTCACACATCACTGCCGGAGTACCTTTGCTCCAGAGTTCCTCGAAGAAACGATGCTCGGGATCGCTGAAGACGTCTTCGTAGTCCAGATAACCTTCATGCCTTTCCATGAAGACCTTGTTGGTGAACTCGTAGTTCCTGTACAGGCAGAGATGGCCCCAGCAGTTGATCATGTCGTACCTTTCGAGAATCTCTTCCGTGAGGAAATGTCTGATCCTGCCGTAGACAAGGTCGACATCGCCGAAGCCCCAGAAGTCATACCCCTCCAGCTCTTCGGCATAGATGACACCATAGGCGGTCCTGAAGTCGCAGAGCTTGTAGGCCGTCGGGATGCTCAGCTTCATGCCCAGAGCCTTCTCGTAACGTGCCGTCTCCTCCTCCAGGGTGGTCTTCTCGACCTTGAAGTTCGGCGCTTCCTTGACATCACAGTCCGTGATGAAAAGGTAATCCACATCCTGGTTGTCCAGGGCAGAGTTGTACCAGAAAGGGAATGTGTCGGGAAGCTTTCCGAAATATGGGATGATTATCTTTATTCTGTTCATGATGTTAGTCTTCTATCAGATGACGTTTCCTGGCTATTGTCCAAAGCATCTTGCGGAACAGCATGAAGAGTCTGTGATGCTTGATGCTCATATTCATGATGATTGCGAGCAGTGGAGCAACGATTGAATCAGCAGCTTCAATGTCTGTTGTGACCACTCCGTCCACCTGAAGATGGAATCCCATGTTGGTGTGCCGCTGGATCAGCGGCACATCCTTCCATGGAGAGAGAGCTTTGTACTTCATCCAGTACTGGGGAATCTCACAGTCTGTGTACCATGGCTTGAAGTGACCTGAATAATGTATGATGGCTGGAGCCTTGATGGCCTCGAAAGCTTCTGGAGTGTAGATTGACTTCTCGATCATCCATTCCTTTTCATCCACGGTCAGGAACGGATACTGGAGATTGTATCTTAGATGAAGATGGTGAACCCTGTGTCCCAGAAGGATGTTGATCGCATCCTGGTCCACGAAGGGGAAATCATTTGTCGCTACCAGGTTGATGCACTTTTCGCAGAGATGCTCCCTTCTCCAGCAGTCAAGGTTCATCAGCAGGACTCCGCTGTTGAAATACCGTTGGGACAGCGGGATGTCCAGGTTGTTGAGATGCCTCACGTCGGAAGTGCCTGAGTCGTAGGCCATTCCAAGAGGTTCATCGTCGGCGAGTTCTTCGTCCCATAGCGGCTGCAGGGAATTCACCGTGATTGTGTCGCAGTCAAGGTAGATGGCCTTCTTCACCTCAGCGGGAAGAATCTCCGGAATCAGGAGACGGTTGTAGGTGCTGAGTGTGAAGATTGGGTTCAGATATGCTCCCTTGAACAATTCCGGAGCGATTGTGTAGAAAGCTATCTGATTGCCGAAAGATGCTGCCATGTCTTCCATCTGCTTCCTTGACGTGTCGGTCACGTCAGGGTCGATCAATGCGTGGAAGCAGATCGGTCCGGGTGTGTTCATGCAGATCGAAAGCATGACCACACCTGTCGGCATGGTATAGTTTTCGTTGAAACCAAAAGCGATGTGTATCATGTCTTTCTTGTTTTTTGAGTGACGTAGTCGATGATCCGAGGGCTTCCAAGCCAGGCCAGCTTCAATCCTTGCATGAAGCGGAATGGCTTTCGGAACACATTCGGGTAGATGATGTAGTCCGAGAGGTCGTCAACATCGATGGTCCATCCATTACGCTTCTGAAAGTGTGCGTACATGGTAGGCTCCACGTGCCTTCTGAACCGTGAGTCGAAATAGACGCGGAAGAGATTCCGGTCCTTGTAAATGAATGTCATGCATTTCCTCTCCCTGGAGAACAGTGACTTGAAATGCTTGAAGATCTGTGGGACGACGACATCGTCGATCAGCTTTTCGCAGCGGTACATCCGGTCGGCGTGGAAATCACGCATGATTGCTCCTGTGCCTCTCCAAAGCTCGTCGAAGATCTGGTTGTCCGGGTTTGTGAACACATCCTTGTAGTACAGGTATTCACCTTCATGCTTTTCTTGGAAAAGCTTGTTCATGTACTCGCAGTTCCGGTACAGTGTCAGGTGCCCCCAGCAGGAAACCATGTCATGGCTTGAAAGGACCTCCTCCGTGATGAAATCCCTCAATCTTCCGTAGACGACGTCGATGTCTCCGAAGCCCCAGAAATCGTAACCTTTCAGTTCCTCTGAGAAAATGAGTCCGAAGGCTGGTCGGAAATCACATAGCTTGTAGGCTTTTGGGAGGCAGACTTCCATCCCCAGCGCAGCCTCGATACGGTCCTTCAGGCCTTCCAGGCTGATTCTGACGACATGGATGTTGGTGCATTCCCGGACTTCGCAGTCCGTGATGAAAAGAAAGTCGATGTCGGCATTGTTCCTGGCTGATTCATACCAGAAAGGGAAGACTTCATGCAGACTGCCGAAATATGGGATGATTATCCGCACCGAACTCATTCCCTAGCAGATTTCAGCGGTGATACCATTGTGATAATGAGACACATACCCGCCCCAGCTGCGCTGCCAGAATGAATATTCCTTCTTCTCTGCCGAGGTGATGTGCTTCACCTCGATGGCCATGGCATGGTCGATCTGGTCGTAGTTGGTGATGCCCATCGCGAAATCCTTCACACCCATCTCGATCTTGACGATGTAGGCGCCCTTGGTGAGATGATGATCCTTGACATGGAGACGGACCTCGTACTCGTCCCTGTCTGCAGGGACATCCATCATCTCGGTGACATACTGAACGATGGCCCTTTCCTCGGTGTCGAGGAAGAAGACAGAGTAGCAGCAGGATTTCGCAATCGGCGCGTTTCGCCTGACCCTGAGGACGAAATCCAGATCCTCGTCTGTCGCGATGGCGTTAGGGTCGTTGAGGATCCTCATCTCCAGGAATTCCATCTCGCGTGCGACCCATGGCATGTGGTCCTTCGGGCCGAACACCACATTGCTGCTTGTCTCGGTGTCGGTGCTTCCGATGTAGCGGTCCACGCAGTCCTCGGCCGTGCCGATGTAGTCGATCATTCCGTTCTTCAGGAGGATGCCGCTCTTGCAGAGATTCTTGATGGAAGCCATGTTGTGGCTCACGAAGAGGACGGTCCTTCCATCCCCGCGGCTGATGTCCTGCATCTTGCCGAGAGCCTTTTTCTGGAACTCGGCGTCACCCACCGCCAGCACCTCATCCACGACCAGGATCTCCGGCTCGAGGAAAGCCGCCACAGCGAATCCCAGGCGCACCGTCATACCGCTCGAGAAACGCTTCACAGGAGTGTCCAGGTACCTTTCCACACCGGCGAACTCGACGATCTCGTCAAGCTTCGAAGTGATCTCATGGCGCGTCATTCCCATGATGCTGCCATTCATGAATATGTTCTCGCGGGCCGTCATCTCAGGGTGGAAGCCTGTTCCGACCTCCAGCAGGCTGGCTATTCGCCCGTTCACACCGATCCTTCCCACTGAAGGAGTGGTGATGTGGCTCAGGAGCTTCAGCAGCGTGCTCTTTCCGGCACCGTTGCTTCCGATGACTCCGACGACATCGCCCTGCTCGATCTTGAAGGAAATGTCCTTCAGTGCCCAGATGTAGTCGCTGTTGCCCTTGACAGCCCTGTCGTTGACCTCGCCGACCATCAGGTACGGATCCTCCTTTCCAAGGATGGTCGTCTTGATCCAGCGGTTGAGGTCGTGCGCAAGGGTACCGGTGCCGATGCGGCCCAGGCGGTACTGCTTGCCGACGTTCTCGAATTCTATTGCAATGTCCTTTCTCATCTCTGCACCAGGGTTAGACGGTGTCCATGAAATTCTGTTCGGTCCTGTTGAAGACCAGCACTGCCACGAAGAGCATGACAAGAGTGAATCCAAGGGAGTAGACTATGCTCCCCATGGAGAAGGTTCCGACTCCCAGGCACCCGTACTTGAACATCTCGAAGAGGGGTGTCAGAGGGTTGAGGTTCATCAGCCATCTGTAGCTTTCAGGAGCGAATGAGAGCGGGTAGATCACAGGAGTAGCATACATCACGAGCTGCACGCCGAACTGCACGACGTACTGAAGGTCGCGGTACTTCACCGTCCATGACGAGAAGAAAAGTCCGGCGGCCATGGCCATCAGTCCGGTGACGATGACAACGAGCGGGCAGAGCAGGAAGGCCACTGTCATCGAGAAACTCAGTCCTTCAGCAACGACGTAGTAGATGTAGATTGCCATGAACAGGACGAACTGGATGACCAGGCGGATCAGGTTGCTCGAGCAGGATGCCAGCGGAACGACAAGACGCGGGAAGTAGACCTTCCCGAACACCGAGGCGTTGTTGGCGAACACATTGCTGCAGGCCGTGAAAGTCTGGCTGAAGTAGTTCCAGAGAGTGATGCCTGCCATGTAGAAGAGAGGCTGCGGGATGCCGTCCGTCGGGATCTTTGCAAGTCCGCCGAAGACGAACATGTACATCACCGTGGTGAGGATCGGCTGGATGACGTACCAGAGAGGTCCGAAGATGGTCTGCTTGTAGTACGTGACGATGTCACGCTTGATGTACATCACGTACAGGTCACGGTACTGCCACAACCCTTTCAGGTCGAGGTCAAGCAGTTTCTTTCTTGGGTTGATGATATGTTCGTAGCTCGATGTGTCCATCTCGTTTTTGCCGTAAGGAACAAAGATAGCAAAATCAATGGAACAACAGAACGAAAATGCGCCTGGCCAGCGGGTCCACGAGATGATTCAGGCCCTCGATCCAGGCTGGAAGCCTGTCGTGATGCCTGTGCCAGTAGCGGTAGGCATCGATGCGGATGACCTTGTTGTCGGGGAAGATGCGGATGCGGCCCATCCAGAACTCTGCCATGGCTGCCTGGATCCACGAATCCAGCGACGCGAAAGCCACCTTGTCGAACTCCTTGCGCGGGATGTCCATCAGGTGTGTCTTGACAAGGATCCTGAGCCTGTTCTTGAAGTACTGCCTGAGGAATTCCACCCTGGCCTCGCTGAAGCCCGACATGTCTGCCTTCCTGTAGAAGTCCATCATGTCCATCGTCATCCTCTCCAGCTGCGGAAGGCTCTTCCTGATGACTGCCGGATCCATCGTCTGGCCTTCCCTGTCCATGTTGTACTGGTAGACCACCAGGTCGTGGAACACGATGTTCCCGGCCCAGAAGAAAGGGTAGGAGGACCACTGCGTGTCCGTGTAGGAGATTCCCTCGGTCTGGCGGTAGCCATGGTCCCTGAGCAGCTGCGTCCTGTACGTCAGCGAATGCATCAGGAAGTAGCGGATGAACCCGTCGCCGAGCACCTTGTCGAGGTCGTAGACCCTGCCGTAGGTGTAAGGCTCGCGGCCATAGTTCTGGTACTTGACAGTCTCTGTGCGTCCTCCTTCATGGATCATCAGGAAATGCGTCACGGAGACATCCACACTCTGCTCAAGTGACTTGAGTTCAGAGACATACCTCGCGAGCGACTGAGGGTCGAACCAATCGTCCGAGTCCAGCACCTTCACATATTCACCGACAGCCAGCGGCAGCGCGGCATTGATGGTTGAGCCATAGTTCCCGTTCGCCTTGTCCACCACCCTGATGCTCTGCGGATGCCTTTCCGCGTAGGAATATGCGACCGCGCGGGACGAGTCTGTGCTTCCGTCGTTGACCACCAGCACGTCGAGGTCATCCAGCACGCCGGAGGCGGCCAGGGAGTCCAGGCATCGAGGCAGCAGGGAGGCCATGTTGTAGGTGGGGATGATTATGGAAAGGATCTTCTCCATCTGCGGAAGGTTTTGGTTTCAGGTGTTTCAGATCACGGATCTGTTCAGTCTGTGCATGTACACCCTGATGACAGGGATGGCGACTGACGGAAATGCAGAGACCATCAGGTCAAGGGTGTGGAAAAGGAAATTCTTTTTCAGGTAAGGGTTCTGCCTGTATTCCGGAATCAGTCCGACAAGCTCGGCCCTGATCTCTCTCAGGACGGATTTCCTTGCCGGCTTGTTCGTGGAGATGTAGTCGAAGACCGACATCATGTAGCCCTTCTTGAAGTAGATGAAGTCGATCTCGTCCTTGTCTGCCTCGTAGAGGCCGTCTTCGCGGATCTTGGCCATGAGGCCTCCAAGGGAGGCAAGCTTGTGCAGGTAGCGGTTCCCGTTGACGCTGCTCGAGAGGGAATTCTCCTTGCGTACGTACTTGTAGAGGCTCTGGTCGACCGTGGAAATCCTCTTGCAGCAGAGCAGGGCGCAGCAGAGCATGGCACTGTCCTCCGAGCTCCTTCCGTTCGGGAAGTTGACCCTGTTCACGTCGAAGAGAGTCTTCCTGTAGAGGTAGGTCGTGAAGTAGGAGACGTAGTTCTGGAGGAACATCTTCCTGACTTCTCCGGTGAACTCTCCGTCCGGTATCTGTGGGTTCCTGCGGGTTCCGCTCAGGTTTCCATGCTCGTCGCAGACATCCAGGTTGCAGCAGCAGAGGTCGCTGCCGTTTCTCTCAGCGGACTCCACGAGCAGCTCGCAGAACCGTGGGTCGATGATGTCGTCGCTGTCCACGAACGCGATGTACTTGCCGGTGGCTGCGTCGACACCGATGTTGCGGGCCTTTCCCGGGCCGCTGTTGACGGGAGTCTCGATGAAACGGAATGAGATCTTGCCGGAATAGTCCTTCAGGATGCCCTGTGCAAGTTCGATCGAACCATCCGTGCCGTGGTCATCGACGATGATCACTTCGAGGTCCTGGAAGGTCTGCTGCATCACGCTGTCGAGGTATTTCCCGATGTCGGATGAGGCGTTGTAGACCGGTGTTATGATGGAAACCATGCACATAATTCTCTCAAATATAGCATTATTTCTTCTCATTTTGCCTATTTTTGTGCTCCATTTGACCAATAGATTCCAATTAACGACATGGGCAAGCGCATTCTAGTCACCGGCGGAGCCGGATTCATCGGTTCAAACCTCTGCAAGAGACTCCTCTCAGAGGGCAATGAAGTAGTGTGTCTCGACAATCTTTTCTGTACATCCAAGGCCAAGATCGAGCCTTTGATGAGCAATCCGAACTTCACGTTCATCCAGAGGAACGTCGAGGACCCGAACTGCTGGGTCGAGGTCGGTACGGTTGACCAGATCTACAACCTTGCATGCCCTGCATTGCCGATCCACTACCAGTACGACCAGGTCCAGACCATCATCACATCCGTCCTGGGTGCGGTCAATGTGCTGAACTATGCCAGGATCGTCGGCGCAAAGGTGCTCCAGGCCTCGACTTCCGAGGTCTACGGCGATCCTTCCGTACATCCTCAGAAGGAGGAGTACTGGGGACATGTCAATCCACTGGGAGAGCGTTCATGCTATGATGAGGGAAAGCGCTGCTCGGAATCTCTTTTCGTGAACTATCACAAGCAGTATGGCCTCAGGGTCAAGCTCGTCAGGATCTTCAACACCTACGGCCCGAACATGGAGATCAATGACGGCCGTGTCATCTCCAACTTCATCGTCCAGGCTCTCAAGGGCGAGGACATCACCGTCTACGGTGAGGGCCTCCAGACGCGTTCCTTCCAGTTCATCGACGACCTTCTCGAGGGCTTCATCAGGATGATGAACGACACTCCTGACGATTTCATCGGTCCTGTCAATGTCGGCAACCCTGACGAGAGGACGATCGTCGACCTTGCCGAGAAGATCATCGCCAAGACCGGTTCCACCTCAAGGATCATCCACGACCCGATGCCGAAGGACGATCCAAAGCGCCGCTGCCCGGACATCACCCTTGCCAGGAAGGTGCTCGGCGGATGGGAGCCGAAGGTCAGCATCGAGGATGGACTCGACAAGACGATCGAGTACTTCAGGTCTATTCTATAACCGCAGCCCAGCCGCCGCCAGGTGCCATGTGCACCTTGACCTTGCCGTCGGCAGGAAGTTCCATCAGGACCTTCCTGTAGTCCTTTGCGATCTTGTCGGCGTTGACACCGTCCTGGAAGACGGTCATCTTGCCGCCGCCGATGAAGCTGAGGTCAAACTCGAGATCCCTTGCGTTCCAGTCGGTCATGGCGCCGACGTACCACTTGCCGCCCTTGCGGCGGGCGATTGCGACGTATTCACCGATCTCGCCGCACACGGGCACCGTCTCGTCCCATGTTGTCGGGAAACTTGCTATGAACTCCGTGCACTCCGGCTCAGCCTTGTAGGCGGAAGGGGAATCGCACATCATTCCCAGAGGCGCGTCGAAGATTGCATATTCAGCGAGCTGGCGGCAGCGTGTGCCCTGGCTCATCGCCTCTGAGTTGACGGGGCTGTAGTTGTTCCTGGTGGCGTTGCGCATCGCTCCCTGGGTGTAGTCCATCGGGCCTGCGGCCATTCGGATGAACGGGATCTGGACGTCGTAGGTGACTTCGTCTCCCTTTCCCCACTTCATCTGCTCGAGGCCCTGCACCCCTTCGAAGTTGAGCACGTTCGGGTAGGTTCTCTGGAGTCCGGCAGGCTTGAATGCACCGTGGAAGTCGAGCACCAGATGGTACTTTGCAGCCACGCTTGCGAGCTCTTCGTAGAAGTCGACCACATCCTGGTCATCCCTGTTCATGTAGTCGATCTTGAAGCCCTTTACTCCCATCTGCGAGTAGTGCCTGCAGATGCCTTCGATGTCCTTGCGGATCTGCATGTAGCTTCCCCAGAGGATCATCCCGACGCCCTTTGATGCTGCGTAGTCCACGATGCCCTTGAGGTCGAGCTCAGGGATGACGTCCATCATGTCGCAATTCAGCCGGACTGTCCATCCGGCGTCCATGATGACGTACGGAATCCCATTCTCGGCAGCGAAGTCGATGTAGTGCCTGTAGGTCTCGTCATTGATGCCGGAACGGAAGTCGACACCGCTGATGTTCCATGCATTCCACCATTCCCAAGAAGCCAGTCCTGGCTTGATCCAGCTCCAGTCCTGCTGAGGGTCCTCTGCATCGGAGAGCTTCCAGACGATGTCCTGGCTCAGGAGGTCCTCAGTCTGGGCGGCAATGCCGATCACTCTCCACGGAAACTGCTGACCTTCAATGGCTTCGGCAATGTAGTCCGTGCGGCCGGTGACCTTGCAGTGAAGAAGGTTCGGTCCGCTTTCCACGACTCCTGTAGGGACAGTCGAGCAGACTCCCTTCAGGGACTTCCCTCCGACGGAGTTGAGGTACATTCCCGGATAGTGGCGAAGGTTGGCTTCGGTGATGAGCACCTTGACGCCGTCGCGGGCGTCGAGGACCATCGGAAGGATCGAGAGCCTCTTGGGGCTCCATTCAGACAGAGGAAGATGCGTGTAGTAAGCCTCGAAGGAGGTGGTGAACTGCTGCTCGAAGGTCGCGTTCTCACCGCCTGCGAACGGCACCCAGCCGTCGAAATCTTCAGCGAAGTTGAACTCGGCGTCCTCGCTCTTCACGATGTAGCTGCCTTTCCTGCGGCCATCCACGAACCTGTAGGCGACACAGTCGTCGTAGGCTCGGAACTCGATCCTGCAGTCCTTGAAGACCAGTGTCGCGAAGTTGTAGACGTCGTCCACGCTGCCTTTCTTGTAGACCCTGGCAGGGATGTCCTTCTGCGACACGCTGCCGCTCAGGACCTTCCTGACCTTCCCGGTCCCGAAGACTGTCCCGTCCTCGAGGTTCATCGCGATCCTCGAAGGCTCGAGGATGCTCCTTCCATTGTAGGTGACTGAATATTCAACAGTCTCCCCGGCGCAGATGGTTACTGCCACCTTCCCGTCGGGAGACTGGAGTGAATGATTCCTTGATGCGCCCATGGCCGCCATCGGCAGCAATGCTGCAAGGAACGATGCGGTCAGGGTCCTGAAGAAAGACTTGCTCATTATTCGATTTATTCGATTTATTCGATGACTGCTACCCAGCCGCCGCCAGGTGCCATGTGTACCTTGACCTTGCCGTCAGCTGGCATGTCTGCAACGCACTTCTTGTAGTCCTTTGCGATCTTGTCGGCATTGACGCCGTCCTGGAAGATGGTCATCTTGCCACCGCCGATGAAGCTGAGGTCGAGCTCGAGGTCCCTTGCATCCCAGTCTGTCAGGGCGCCGACGTACCACTTGCCGTCCTTCTTCCTTGCGATGGCGACGTAGTCACCGATCTCTCCGCAGACTGCGACTGTCTCGTCCCAGGTGGTAGGGAAGGCTGCGATGAACTCTGTGCACTCCGGCTCTGCCATGTAGGCTGAAGGGGAGTCGCACATCATTGTGAGAGGCGCGTCGAAGATTGCATATTCAGCGAGCTGGCGGCAGCGTGTGCCCTGGCTCATAGGCTCTGTGTTGCAAGGGAAGTAGTTGCGCTTGTTTGCGTTGCGCATTGCTCCCTGGGTGTAGTCCATCGAGCCGGCAGCCATCCTGATGAATGGGATGGTGACGTCGTAGGTCACCTGGTCGACGTCCGGCTTGATCCACTTGACCTGCTCGAGACCGTGCACGCCCTCGTAGTTGACGACGTTAGGATAGGTTCTCTGGAGGCCTGAAGGCTTGAATGCTCCGTGGAAGTCGAGGAGAAGATGGTACTTTGCTCCGAGCCTTGCGCAGTTCTCGTAGAATTCCACGACCTGCTGGTCGTCATGATCCATGAAGTCGATCTTGAAGCCCTTGATTCCCATCTCTGAGTAGTGCTTGAAGATGCCCTCGATGTCCTTCTCGACAGCCTTGTGGCCGGCCCAGAGGATGAGGTCGACGTTCTTGCCCTGTGCGTAGGCGACAAGTTCCTCGAGGTTGATCTCAGGGACGATCTGGTAGAGGTCGCAGACCTTGTTGACTGCCCAGCCCTCGTCGAGGATCACGTACTCGATGCCATGCTCGGAAGCGAAGTCGATATAATACTTATAGGTGTCGTTGTTGATTCCTGAGCGGAAGTCAACGCCGCTGATGTTCCAGTCGTTCCACCAGTCCCATGCAACCTTTCCAGGCTTGACCCAGCTCCAGTCTGCCTGAGGGTCTGCAGGCTCGGAAAGCTTCCAGACGATGTCGAGGTTGGCAAGGTCCTTTGCCTCAGGCACGATGCTGAGGATTCTCCAAGGGAACTTCTGGCCTGCGGCTGCCTTTGCGATGTAGCTCTCCCTCTCGAGGACAAGGCCCTGGAGGTTGTTGTGTCCACCGATCTCGACCTTTGCAGGGTAGAGGGCGTTGACGCCCTTGAGGCTCTTCTCTCCTGCATATGAAAGGTAGAGGCCAGGGTAGTGGACGAGTCCGGACTCGGTGATGAGCACCTTGACACCGTCGGCTGCATCGAATGCGACAGGAAGGAAGGCGAGACGCTCAGGGTTCCAGTCATTCAGCGCGATGTGCTCGTAGGTGTTCTCGAAGGAGTTGTACCACTGCTGCTCGAAGGTGCCCTGAGTCCTGACGTATGGCACCCAGGTCTGGAGATTGTCTGCGAAGTTGTACTCGACATCCTCGCTTGCGACATTGAACTCACCCTTCTTTGCAGTGGAGACGAACCTGTAGGCGACAGCATCGTCGTAGGCGCGGAACTCGACGCTGCACTCTGAATATGCGATGGTGGTGAAGTTGTACACATCATCGACGCTGGCCTTCTTGTAGGCAACGGTGGCAAGGCCCTTTTCCTCGACCTTTCCCGTGGTGACCTTCCTGACCTTTCCTGCTCCGAAGACCTTTCCGCCTTCGATGCTCATCGCGAGCTTGGAAGGAGCAAGGATCTCCTTTCCGTCGTAGGACACTGAATATGCAAGGTTCTCACCGGCAGTGATGCTGACGGAGATCTTTCCGTCAGGTGAGGAAAGCTTGTAATCCTTGGCTGCAGCAGCCATTGAAAGCGGCATGCAGATGGCTGCGAGAGAGGCAGCGAAAAAAAGTTTCAACTTCATATTTTGATGCATTTTCTGTTTCAATTCTGTAAATGTAACACTTTTTATCGCAATTCCATTACTTGAAATGTTGTAGTCCTCCTGTTTGTGGTTCAATCCTGAAGTCGGAAGTCTTTGCCCATTAAAACGATAAACCGACGCAAAGAGTTTGGATATTGTAAAAAGATTCCTACTTTTGACGTGGATTACAAATTGAAAGTAATAAAACGGACACAAGTCATGACGAATCTTTCCATCATTACCATTTCTCTAGTCGTCCTCGCTCTAGGAGCAAGAGGAAGAGAAGGGTGTATGTGATGGATTGTCGTCGATGATGTAAGTGAACCCCTTCTCAATCCCCCAGGAGAAGAGGTTTTTTTTAATTAGAAAGATACACACATCATGAAGAACAAGCTTCGCAGTTCAATCACATTCGAAGGACGCAGGATGGCAGGTGCCAGAGCCCTGTGGGCAGCAAACGGAATGAAGCCTGAGCAGGTCGGCAAGCCGATCATCGCGATCGTCAATTCCTTCACCCAGTTCGTCCCGGGACACACCCATCTCCATGAGGCCGGCCAGATCGTCAAGCGTGAGATCGAGAAGCTCGGATGCTATGCCGCCGAGTTCAACACGATCGCAGTCGACGACGGAATCGCCATGGGACACGACGGCATGCTCTATTCCCTTCCTTCAAGGGATGTGATTGCCGACAGCGTCGAGTACATGGTCAATGCCCACAAGGCTGACGCCATGGTCTGCATCAGCAACTGCGACAAGATCACACCGAGCATGCTCATGGCAGCCATGAGGCTCAACATCCCTGCAGTCTTCGTCTCAGGAGGCCCTATGGAAGCCGGAGTCCTCGGCAAGGAGAAGCTTGACCTCATCGATGCGATGGTCCGCTCGGCAGACTCAAGCGTCAGCGACGATGACGTTGCAAGGATCGAGGCTTCAGCCTGCCCGACCTGCGGAAGCTGCTCAGGTATGTTCACCGCCAACTCGATGAACTGCCTCACCGAGGCCATCGGCCTCTCCCTCCCCGGCAACGGAACCATCGTCTCCACGCACAGGAACCGCAAGGCCCTCATGATCGATGCGGCAAGGCTCATCGTCCGCAATGCCTTCGCCTACTATGAGGACGGAGACGAGAGCGTCCTCCCAAGGAGCATCGCCACCAGGAAGGCATTCCTCAACGCCATGACCCTCGACATCGCCATGGGCGGTTCGACCAACACCGTCCTCCACCTCCTTGCAGTCGCACATGAGGCTGGGGTCAACTTCAGGATGTCCGACATCGACGCCCTCTCCAGGAAGGTGCCATGCATCTGCAAAGTGTCGCCGAACACCGCAAAGTATCATATTCAGGATGTCAACAGGGCAGGTGGAATCATCTCCATCCTCAAGCAGCTTGCTGACGCGAAGCTGATCGACCCATCCGCGAAGAGAGTCGACGGAATGACCCTCAGGAGGGCAATCAAGAAATATGCGCTCGAGAGTCCTGAGTGCCTCGACAAGGCGAAGAAGATCTACGCCAGCGCACCTGCAGGCGTACGCACCACAAAGATGGCCAGCCAGGCCTGCTACTACGATTCATTCGACATGGACAGGGAGAAGGGCTGCATCAGGGACATCGCCCATGCCTACACCAAGGATGGCGGACTGGCGGGCCTCAAGGGCAACATCGCCCAGGACGGCTGCGTCATCAAGACCGCAGGTGTCGACGAGAGCCTCTGGAAGTTCTCCGGCCCGGCAAAGGTCTTCGATTCACAGGAGGCAGCATGCGACGGCATCCTTGACGGAAGCGTTCAGAGCGGCGACGTCGTCGTCATCGCCTACGAAGGCCCTAAGGGTGGCCCTGGAATGCAGGAGATGCTCTATCCTACCTCCTACATCAAGTCAAGGCACCTCGGCAAGGAGTGCGCCCTGATCACCGACGGACGCTTCAGCGGCGGTACTTCCGGCCTGAGCATCGGCCACATCTCTCCTGAGGCTGCAGCCGGCGGAAACATCGGACTGGTCCGTGACGGAGACATCATCGAGATCGACATCCCTGCAAGGTCCATCAATGTCCGCCTCTCCGACAAGGAGCTTCAGGACAGGAGGAAGGAAGAGCTCGCAAAGGGCGACAAGGCCTTCACCCCGGATCGTGACAGACAGGTCTCACAGAGCCTCAGGGCCTATGCTTCAATGGTAAGCTCGGCCGACAAGGGTGCCGTCAGGATCCTCAAGTAGAAAACAACTTACAGACAGATAGAAACAAAAGACATGAACGATTCTTCAAAGAAGATCACAGGTTCTGAGGCTCTCATGAATGCCTTGGTCGCTGAAGGTGTCGACACCATCTTCGGCTATCCCGGCGGAGCCATCATGCCTGTCTATGACAAGCTTTATGATTATTCGGACCGTCTCCATCATATCCTTGTCCGTCATGAGCAGGGAGCAATCCATGCAGCTCAGGGCTATGCCAGGGCACAGAAAGGCAAGCCGGGCGTAGTGCTCGTGACTTCAGGACCGGGTGCGACGAACGTCATCACCGGCATCACCGATGCCATGATGGATTCCACACCTCTGGTCATCATCGCCGGCCAGGTTGCGGCTTCCGCACTCGGCACCGACGCATTCCAGGAGACTGACCTCCTTGGCCTTACCATGGCAATCACCAAGTGGAACTACCAGATCCGCCGTCCCGAGGATGTCGAGTGGGCGGTTGCCAGAGCCTTCTACATTGCATCCACAGGCCGTCCGGGCCCGGTCGTTCTCGACTTCACCAAGAATGCACAGGTCGGACTGACCGAATCCCATTTCGAGCGCTGCCTTTCAATCGACAGCTACAATCCCAATCCCGTTCCAAGGGAGCAGAGCATCGAAGAGGCTGTCAAGCTGATCAATGCCGCCAGGAAGCCATTCGTGGTCTATGGCCACGGAATCGAGCTCAGCGGTGCGGAGAAGGAACTTGCAGCTTTCCTTGACAAGGGAGGCATCCCTGCCGGATCCACCCTTCTCGGTCTCAGTGCCCTTCCTTCAGACAACAAGCACTACAAGGGAATGCTCGGAATGCACGGCAACGTCGCCCCGAACCTCATGACCAATGCCTGCGACCTTCTCATCGCAGTCGGCATGCGCTTCGATGACCGCGTGACGGGTACCGTTTCCACCTATGCCCGCCAGGCAAAGGTGATCCACATCGACATCGACACCGCCGAGATCGGCAAGATCATCCCTGTCAACGTGGGAATATGGGGTGATGCCAAGCATGTGCTCCAGGAACTCATCGACAGGATGGCTCCGGCCAGCCACGACGAGTGGGAGGCAAGCTTCGACAACGCCGACCAGGTTGAATACGACAAGGTCATCAAGCCTGAGACAGAACCGGGCGAGGGCTACCTCCGCATGGGTGAGGTCGTTGCAGCCGTGGCCAAGGTTTCAGGCGGCAGCGCTGCTGTCATCACGGATGTCGGACAGAATCAGATGATGGCCGCCAGGTACTCCAGGTTCAACCAGACCGACAGCCTCATCACTTCCGGAGGCCTCGGCACGATGGGATTCGGACTTCCTGCAGCGGTAGGCTACAAGGTTGCCCAGCCTGACAGGCAGGTCTGCCTGTTCGTCGGTGACGGTGGTCTTCAGATGACCATGCAGGAACTTGGAACGATCATGCAGGAGAAGCTTGGAGTCAAGATCGTCCTGATGAACAACAACTGGCTCGGAAACGTCCGCCAGTGGCAGGAGATGTTCTTCGACGCGAGATACTCGCAGACAAGGATGCTCAACCCTGACTACATGGCCATCGCAGGCGCCTACGGCATCAAGTCGCGCATCGTCGAGTCCCGCGAGGACCTTCTTCCTGCAGTGCAGGAGATGCTTTCCGACGACAAGCCGTACCTGCTCGAGGTCCATGTCGAGGAAGAAGAACTTGTGATGCCTATGGTCCCTCCGGGAAAGGGCATCGACGAAATCATGTTGAACGGTAATGAATGGTACGAGAATGGAAAATAACGAGACAAAACTCTACACGGTGATCATCTACACCCAGAACCAGACGGGTCTTCTCCAGCAGTTCACCAACATATTCACGCGCCACAATCTTGACATCTGGAGCCTCTTCGCTTCACCTTCTGCCATCCCGGGATGCCACAAGCTCACGATCGAGACCAGGGCTACCGAGCAGAAGATCGTCCTCGCAGTGAAGCAGATCGAGAAGAAGATAGAAGTCATCAGGACTTTCTTCTACGCCGACGAGGACCTTCTCGCAGAGAGGGACAATGCAGGCAAGCTTGACATTGTGGATCAGGACTAATTAAAGGAATTAATAATACAAACAAATAAAAATCAATTAATTATGGCAAAGCTTAATTTCGGCGGAGTTATCGAGAACGTCGTTACCCGTGAAGAATTCACACTTGATCACGCACGTGAGGTCCTCAAGGACGAGACCATCGCAGTCATCGGTTATGGTGTCCAGGGTCCTGGTCAGTCACTCAACCTCAAGGACAATGGCTTCAACGTGATCGTCGGCCAGCGTGCAGGAAAGACCTTCGAGAAGGCAATCGCAGACGGATGGGTTCCAGGCGAGACTCTCTTCAGCATCGAGGAGGCTGCCCAGAAGGCTACCATCATCATGTGCCTCCTTTCAGACGCAGCCGTGATGTCAGTATGGCCTACACTCAAGCAGTACCTTACCCCTGGCAAGGCTCTCTACTTCTCACACGGTTTCGCAATCACCTGGAATGACCGCACAGGTGTCGTTCCTGGAAAGGACTACGATGTGATCATGGTTGCTCCTAAGGGTTCAGGTACCTCACTCCGTACCATGTTCCTCGAGGGCCGCGGCCTCAACTCTTCCTACGCTGTCTACCAGGATGCTACCGGAAAGGCAATGGACCGTACCCTTGCACTCGGTATCGGTATCGGTTCAGGCTACATGTTCGAGACCACTTTCCAGCGTGAGGCCACTTCAGACCTTACCGGTGAGCGTGGATCCCTCATGGGTGCAATCCAGGGTCTTCTCCTCGCACAGTATGAGGTTCTCCGTGAGAACGGCCACTCTCCAAGCGAGGCATTCAACGAGACCGTCGAGGAGCTTACACAGTCCCTCATGCCTCTCTTCGCTCAGAAGGGTATGGACTGGATGTACGCTAACTGCTCTACCACCGCTCAGCGCGGCGCCCTTGACTGGATGGGACCATTCCACGATGCATGCAAGCCAGTCGTAGAGAAGCTCTACGCTTCTGTCAAGTCCGGCAACGAGGCTCAGATCAGCATCGACGCCAACAGCAAGCCTGACTACCGTGTCGGTCTCGAGGCTGAGCTCAAGGCTCTCCGCGAGAGCGAGATGTGGCAGACCGGCGCTGTTGTCCGTCAGCTTCGTCCTGAGAACAACTAATCCTTCCTTCAATGGAAAAGG
>JAGHSC010000277.1 GCA_018066065.1 Candidatus Cryptobacteroides faecihippi | reverse complement strand
AGAGGGCTGATGGGAGACGGCTCATGTCCTTGATTGAACCAAGGTTCTTCTCGAGCTTCTCTCTCTGACGGTTGACCTGGAGACGCTCTCTCTTTGCGAGCTTGTCGAAGGTTCCGTCTTCCTTCATCTTGTCGATGGTGTTCATCTTCTTGATAGCCTTGCGGATGGTTGGGAAGTTGGTAAGCATACCACCAGCCCAGCGCTCGGTTATCGATGGCATATTGACTGCTGTTGCCTTCTCTGCAACGATCTCTTTAGCCTGCTTCTTGGTGGCTACGAAGAGGATCTTGCGGCCTGAGCGCGCAAGCTCTTTCATTGCATCAGCAGCCTCGTCTATCTTGACGATGGTCTTGTGCAGGTCGATGATGTGGATTCCATTCTTCTGATCGAAGATATATGGAGCCATCTTAGGGTTCCACTTCCTTGCCAGATGGCCGAAGTGTACTCCTGCATCAAGAAGTTCTTGGAAATTTGTGCGTGGCATTTTAATGTAATTGTTTTTGTTTCTTACTTTCCTTCGGACCTTTTGCCGATGGTCCTCGGGCTCTTTTCCTTAATCTCGGGGTAGTGGCTCTGCCAGTCTCCGGGATTTTCCGCAGTCCCGGCAATTCCAAGGTAGGCTCCGCTGGATTCACACCCATGCAGGGATCCGTGGAATTTTCGCACCGGACTGTGCTTTTGTCATAAGGCAGTAAAGTGCTGCCAGCTTGCGAAGACTATCGCTTGCTGAACTGGAAGCGCCTACGTGCGCCAAGCTGACCAGGCTTCTTTCTCTCGACTTCGCGAGCGTCGCGTGTGAGGAAGCCTTCTGCCTTGAGGGCTGAGCGGTAAGCCTCTCTATCCAGATCGCTGAGAGCGCGGGATATACCGAGTCTGATTGCTTCTGCCTGGCCTTTGGTGCCTCCACCAACGACGGTTACCTTGATGTCAAACTGACCTTCTGTCTTTGTGACTGTAAGAGGCTGATTTACGATGTAGCGGAGAGACTCCTCCTTGAAGAAGTCCTCGAGGGTACGATCGTTGATCTCGATCTTGCCTGTTCCAGCTGAAAGATAGACACGAGCTACGGCTGCCTTACGTCTTCCAAGGGCGTTTTTCTGTTCCATTTGCTCTGTTTAGATTTCGTTCAACTTAATTTCTCTAGGGTTCTGAGCCTGGTGAGGATGCTCTGGGCCTGCGTAAACATACAGGTTGTTGATGAGCTTGTCACCAAGACGGGTCTTTGGGAGCATTCCTTTGACGGACCTCCTGACGAGTTCGGCTGGTCTCTTTGCGAGGATCTCCTTCGGAGTCGTGAAACGCTGTCCACCAGGATAACCGGTGTAACGGACATAAACACGATTGTCCATCTTGTTTCCCTTGAGCATGACCTTCTCGGCGTTGATGACGATGACGTTGTCACCGCAATCCACGTGAGGAGTGAAGCTAGGCTTGTTCTTGCCACGGAGGACAAGGGCAACCCTGGAAGCAAGACGACCGAGTGCCAGATCTGTGGCATCGATGACAAACCACTCTTTCTTTACAGTTGCCGCATTGAGGGAAACTGTCTTGTAGCTAAGTGTGTCCACTGTCTTGATCTTTAATGGTTTAACAAAAATTATTGCGATCCCTACACAACATAGGGGTCGCAAAGATAGGAATAATTTTTGGTTTAATCAAACGAATTCGCTTTCAGTGAGGAACCTGCATGGACGACTCTCGGTGAAATTTAGTATTTTTGCAGCAGGAAATCGACACCTTTTTATGAAGATAGGAAACTTGGACCTCGGAGACAAGCCAGTGCTCCTGGCGCCGATGGAGGATGTGACAGACGCATCCTTCAGGGGGATATGCAGGGAGCAGGGAGCCGACATGGTCTACACCGAATTCATCCCGTCGGAAGGATTGATCCGCGACGCAAGGAAAGCCTACGCGAAGCTCAAGACCTCGGACGAGGAAGCCCCGGTCGGGATACAGATCTACGGAAGCGATCCGGATGCCATGGTCCAGGCCGCAATGATGGCAGACCGTGCCGAAGAGATCGTAGGCGGGCACGGATGCGACGTGATCGACATCAACTTCGGCTGTCCCGTCAGCAAGATTGCGGGAAGAGGAGCGGGATCAGGCATGATGAAGGAACCCGACAAGATGGTGATGATCACCAGGAGGATTGTCGAAGCAGTGCGCAAGCCTGTCACAGTCAAGACCAGGCTCGGCTGGGACGACAGCAGCAAGATCATCGTGGAACTTGCCGAGCGTCTCCAGGACACCGGCATCCAGGCGCTGACAGTTCACGGAAGGACCCGCTGCCAGATGTACAAGGGCGAGGCCGACTGGACCCTCATCGGAAAGATAAAGGAGAACCCGAGGATGACCATCCCGATCATCGGCAACGGAGACATCAACTCCGCGCGGAAGGCAAAGGATGCCTTCGACAGGTTCGGCGTCGATGGGATAATGGTGGCAAGAGCTTCTTTCGGCCGTCCTTGGATATTCAAGGAGATCAAGCATTTCCTTGCTACCGGAGAGGAACTGCCTGTTCCGGGCGTCCGCGAGCGGGTCGAGCTTGCCAGAAGGCAGCTTCAGCTCTCGCTCGACCTCAAGGGGCTGCCGACCGGAGTACTCGAGATGCGAAGGCACCTTTCATGCTACTTCAAGGGACTGCCGGACTTCAAGGAGACGAGGATGAGGCTTGTCACGGAAAACGACCCGCAGGAAGTTTTCAACATTCTTGAGTTCATATCTCAAAAATGGGGAGATACGCCCCTTCAGGGCAGCGACACAGTGTATGGGTTGTGAGTTTTTTCCCTATCTTTGCAATCTATGCTTGACAAGTTGATTCTTGCTCCATATTACCTCACACTCAAGCTGAGGCATGCCTGCTACGACCATGGCTTCAAGAAGGTCAGCACTTCCGAAGTGCCGACCATCTGCGTGGGAAACATCACTGCAGGCGGAACGGGCAAGACCCCTCACACCGAGATGATCCTCAGGTCACTCCTCAGGAGCGACGACTGGGCCTACCGCAACATCGCAGTTCTCTCGAGAGGCCACAAGCGCAACAGCGGTGGATTCCAGCTGGTCGAGCAGGACGGAACGGTGAAGGAGTACGGCGACGAGCCGCTCCAGATCAAGAAGAAGTTCCCAGGTGTCACCGTCGCCGTCGACAGGCACAGAGTCAAGGGATGCAGCCTTCTCTGCCACCCGGAGAACCTCGGCAAGGACAAGAGGTCCAGGAAATGCGCCGGCAAGGTGATCCCTCCGGCAGACCTGATCGTGCTCGACGACGCATTCCAGTACAGAGCGCTCAGAGCCTACTACACAATCCTCCTGGTCGACTATTCAAGGCCGACGCATGAAGACATGCTCCTTCCTTTCGGAAGGCTGAGGGATCTTCCGGAGCGCATGTCCAAGGGTGACATCATCATCGTCTCGAAATGCCCTCACTACCTCGAGGACGAGGATCGCATCAACTGGGCCAAAGCCTTCGGGCTCAAGGACTACGATGTCGAGACATGCCGTGGCACAGACAAGGAAGGCAACACGAAGATCCTGCTCTTCACCGCCATCAACTACCAGCACCTCAAGCCCATCTACGAGGAAGCGGACCCGAGGTTTGCCTATCCACAGATGCTGGTTCTGTTCACCGGGATAGCAAAGGACACGCCTCTGAGGATGTACCTCAGCGACAAGCACAGGATCATCAAGAGATTCAAGTTCGCCGACCACCACAACTACAAGATGTCCGACATTCGCAGGATCATGAGGGTCGTGGACAACAATCCGACCTGCGTCGTGGCCACTACCGAGAAGGACTGCCAGAGGATCCTCGACATGGGAAGGATCCCAGCAAAGCTCAAGCAGAGGCTCTTCCAGGTCCCGATCGAGGTCGACTTCCTCACAGACCATGAAAGGGAGATCTTCGAGACCACCCTCATGGAAGCGCTCAGGAACTTCACCCCCGAGTACTAGAGTCCAATCCTAGAAAGAATACCCGAGACCTACCGTCAGCGTGTTGCCGATCAGCTCGTTGCCGGTCAGGTAAGCGAAATCGATGTTGATCCCCACGAACTTGGCACCGAGTCCAACTGTCATGAATGAAGGCAGTGCAGCGCCTTCCGTCCCGAAATGATAGCCTCCGCGGACGAAGACCATGTCATTGAAGGAGTACTGGGCGCCGAGCGCAGCGGTAAGGTTGCCGCTGAAGAAATAGTCTGCTTCGGGGGCAACTTCGATCCCATGGACCTCGGCGAAGGTCTTGGAATAGTCGATGCCAAGAGTCGCGGAGGTCGGGAGGCTGAAGGAAGCCCCGGAAGCGGAAGTGACTGAAGATCCGATGGATGACACACCTGCAGCGACAGACAGATCCGAGAAATGAGCTGCGACGAAGACGTCAGCCCCGAATGCTGAATATGAGTCCGAAGCGGAGAGCGACTCACTGGCGTAGCGCGCATTGACACCGACCGACAGGAAATCCACGATGCGGTAGCCGATGCCGGCGTTGAAGACCATGTCGCTGCTCTTGTCAGTCCCCTTCATGGTTCCAGTGGCATCATAGACATCGTAAGGCTCGCCTCCGAGGTAGGCACCGCCCACCGAGAGACCAAGGTTCTCGCCGATCCTGAAAGCAGAGCCCAGGGCGATGTTCGTCATCTTCTCCCCATTCGGAGCCCAGCCCTGGAACGAGACTCCCGCACCGACCTTCTCCTCCGAGAAAGGAATCATGGCTGAGTTGCGGAACGATGAATATGCAATCCTGGACGACGAGGCAACACCTGCGAAGCCCATTCCGGCTGCGGCGCCATCATGGTTGATCCTCAATGAAGGCATGGCTTCCGAACTCTGTGCGTAAGCTGCCGCTGCGCTGACTATGACACCTGCCACGAGGGTCAGGACTCTGATACTGATCTTTTTCATTTCTTGACTATTGTTTGCTCGAACTCCTTGGAGCCGAATCTGATCTTTGCCTTATATCTGCCTGCCGGACAGTTCGAAAGGTCGAACTGCGCAGGATCGAATGCACTCCCCTTGCGAGACTCCGAGAACGAAAGCCCGCCTGCGCTGGAAAACAGTTTCAGCTCAACTTCCTGCTCCTCCAGCCCGAGAGCAAGGTTGAGTTCCGACGACACCGGATTCGGGTACGCCTGGTATTCCACTGACGGATCCCTGACCAGGACCTTGAACGACACCTCGGCGGATGCCCTGGAGGCATCGAAGACCGTGATCGTCACAGTCGCCTGGCCGAAGCCCTGTATCGTGCCGACGACAGATGAAGGCGTCCTCGACAGGTAGCAGACCGAAGGATCCGAAGAAACGGCTGAGCAGCTCAGCGGCTCTCCGTCAGGATCGTTGAAGAAATCGGCAAGCGGGATAGAGAACTTCTCGCCCGGCGAAGAGAGGAGCCTGTTCTCGGGAACACCGGTCGCAACAGGCGGCATGTTCTTCAGTATCGTATACTCGATCTCCAATGTAGAGGTCGCGCCGAACTGATCCTCGGCCGTGATGACGGCACGGTAGGAGCCGGCCTTGTTCCCTGCAGCGGAGATCTTGACCGCAGTACTTCCAAGATAGTTCTGGTCGAATGAATCTGCAGGCGACCCATTGGTGTAGAGGAGATTGACATCATCCCCATCCGGGTCCTTGGCATTGAAGCTGATGGTCTTCGATTCGAAGCAACGGAGAGTGAGAGGCTCGATCGAGGACGGAGTGAACACCGGCGGAAGATTCGCGCCGGTCTTCAGCGACACGATGCCGGAAGGCTCACCGTAGTCATTGGATGGAGAGCGGCCGACGACCTTGATGTGATAAGAGGAATCGAAGTCCAGTCCCTCCAGCTTGCAGCTGACGGCCTTTCCTTCAGGGCCATTCACAGGAAGGACCTCGAGTCCCATGCCGGAAGCGTTTTCCGGAGTAGCAGACTCAACCTTTTCCCTGTCCTTGCCGTAGATCACATCATATCCCCCTGCCTGCCTGCCGAATCTGTCGGACACCGCATCCCACTCGAGCGAGACGGCGTTGCGCTGGCATGAGTATCTAACCTCCTGAACCTTGCCTGGAGCGGAAGATTCTCCGTAGTAGATGGCCGCAAGAGCATCGATGAATCCACCCGCATTCCTCGGGGCGATGGCCTTGTTGCTGCCACCGAGAAGCTTGGAACGCAGCCTGTTGACGGTGAAGCCCGGGCCTCCGAAATAAGAGGTAACCAGCGCCGCGGCGCCGGAAACCATCGGGCAAGCCATGGAAGTGCCTGATTTCAAGCCGTATGAACCTCCCGGTATGGTACTGTAGACAGAAGATCCCGGAGCGCACAGGTCGACGAAGGCTCCATAGTTGGAGTAGCTCGCCAGGGATCCGGAACTTGTCGTTGCAGCAACAGCCAGGACTCTTTCATAGTTGGCCGGAACTCCATTCTCGATGCTGTTGTTGCCGGCTGCGAAGACGACGAGGCCTCCCTTCATCGGGGAGTCCTTCAGCTGTCGTCCCTGATTGTCGCACCCCGCATATTCAATGAAATAATCTATCGCAAGGCGGTCGGTCACGCTGATGGTTGCAGCAAGGGCCCTGGCCTTCTCCGCCTCGGACAGCTTGCCGTCATGGTCGGTGTCATAGGAGTAGGACCAGCTGTTCGAGCAGATCACGGCTCCATGGTTGGCAGCCCAGACAATGGCTGATGCGCCTGCAGCTGTCTTCGTGGATGTCTTGCCATCGTCTCCCACTATGTC
>JAGHSC010000201.1 GCA_018066065.1 Candidatus Cryptobacteroides faecihippi | reverse complement strand
CCTCGACAGCCTTGAGGAGTTGCTCGTCGATGCCTGAATATTCCTTCACAGGATCATTGTCGAGAAGGATGTCAGGGTCGACTCCATGGTTCTCGACGATCCACTCGCCGGTCTTGGCGTCGTAGTTCGTGAAGAACGGAACGCGGACATCGGTGCCGTCCATGTAAGGAAGGCTGCCGCTGATGCCGACGATGCCGCCCCATGTGCGGGTGCCGAAGACGGTGCCGATGCTGGTGGCCTTGAAGCTCCATGGGAAGAGATCTCCGTCGGATGCGGAGTACTTGTTGATCAGGAGGACCTTAGGACCAGTGTGTGTCCCCTCGGGGACGGTTCCGGTCATGGTGGAGGTCCTGCGCATGGTCATCCTGTAGACGCTGCGGAGAAGTCTCTCGATGATCATCGGGGAAATGTTTCCGCCACCATTCTCGCGGTCGTCGATGATGAGGGCTTCCTTGTCAAGCTGAGGGTAGTAGTACCTCGCGAACTCGTTGAGACCTTCGGCTCCCATGTCCGGAACGTAGATGTAGCCCACCTTGCCGCCGGACTTTTCCTCGACGGTGCGGATGTTGTTCATGACCCACTCATAGTGCTCGAGAGGATACTCATCGTCGATCGGCTTGACGACTACCTTGCGGCCTCCCTCGGCGTCCTTCTTGCTGGCCGTGAGCTCGACGAGACTGCCGGCCTTGCCGATGAGAAGCTTGTAGATGTTGTCCACGTCCTTGAGGGAGCAGCCGTCGATGGCCGTGATGTAGTCACCCTCGCAGATGTCCATTCCCGGCTCGGTGAGAGGGCTGCGGAGCTGGCTCCTGTAAGGGGCCCCGGAGTAGATGTGGTCGATGCGGTAGAAGCCTCCCCTGGACTTGCTGACCTTGGCACCGAGAAGTCCCATCGGGATGCGGTCCGGCTTCGGATAGTCTCCCGGAGAGACATAGGCGTGGCCGCTGGCGAGCTCGGAGATCATCTCTCCGATGACGTAGTTGAGGTCCAGGCGGGTCTTCACGTAAGGAAGGAGGGCGGCGTACTTTTCCTTGACTGCCTTCCAGTCCCTGCCATGCATGTTCTCGAGATAGTAGCCGTCGCGGAATGCTCTCCAGACCTCATCGAAGACCTGTGGCCATTCCTGTGAATAGTCGATGGTGGTGAACATGTTGCTGACGTCGACCGGGTCGCCTCCACCCACCTTTGCGGATGGGAAGCTGACGACCGACCACTTGCTGCCGGTCATGAGAGCCTTCTTCTCACCTACCCTGTAGATGATGTTCCCGTCGCAGCACACGTCGGTATTTCCGGTCTCGAAGTCGAATGTCTTCACAGACTTTCCATCACGCATCCAGACCTTCTTCCCATCGCAGAAGAAAGGCCTTGCGCCGCCGACAGGAAGCTTGATGACCCTGTCGATGAGGCCGTCGGTGTCGATCCTGACATCGGCAGTCTTGTCGGAAGCCTTATCTTCACCCTTCTTCTCGGCCTTCGGCTTCTCGGAGGAAGCCTCCTCGGCAGCGGACTCGCTGTCGGTAGGCAGCAGAGGTGAAGGCGTGTCGGATGCCAGCATCACCATGTAGGCACCGGCCATGTCGCCGTAGGCGTAGTTCCACTCGATCCTGCTGTAGATCGGGCGCATGTCGCGGTCGGCGGTGAAGAGGATGTACTTTCCATCCGCAGAGAAGACAGGGCTGCCTGAGTCATACCACCTCTCAGTGACAGGATATTCCTTGGCAGAGGCGATGTTGTAGACGTAGACGACGCTCATGTGGTTGCCTGCAGGGCGGGTGTAGGTAAGCCACTTGCTGTCAGGTGTATATTCAACCCCGGAGAATTCTGCCTCCGGATTCGTCATCAC
>JAGHSC010000038.1 GCA_018066065.1 Candidatus Cryptobacteroides faecihippi | reverse complement strand
ATAGGAACAAACGCCAAAAAGGTGTGGACTGGCAGTTCTCCATTGGAGATGCCAGAACTAAGCTCAAGCATTTGTATCCTACAATTAAAATCCATATTTAGATGTTACACTGTACTAGTCAGCAGTTATTATCTTTCAGCATGCATCATTCTCCGAACATCCTCACCTCGACCCCCGGGAAACGAGTCAGGATGTCTTTCCCCTGCTCCTCTCCGGCAATCATCAGTGTCGTGCTGAGGACCTCCGCGGCAAGAGCATCGTCTGCAATGACGACGACCTGCCTGCGACCTTCAACCGGTTTTCCCGTCCGCGGATCCATGATGTGGGAGCCATACGAAGGGGTGTTGCCGGATGTAGACATCGCATTTCCCCTGAGTTCGACCTCGACAAAGGTGCCGACACCGAAAGGATCCCTGATCCCGACCTTCCAGCAGTCTCCGAAAGGATGTGTCCCGACAGTAAGGATCGAACTGCTGCCGAAATCGACGAAAGCGGACTTCACTCCGCTCCACGCAAGCCTGTCGCCGAAGGATTTCAGGAGATAGCCCTTGGCCATGCCTCCGAAATCAAGACGGTGGCCGTTGAGGCGCACCATGCAGTGGCCATCCGTCTCCACCTCGCCCATGCCGCCTCCGGCGACATCGAACAGGCCGTCGGTCAAGGAATGAAAACGGGCTGCAGCCCCGAGGACCGAAGCAAGAGTCTCGCTGACTTCCATCCACCCGTCACAGGAGTTCAGGGCAGAGAGCTCACTCACTGGATTGAATCTGTCAAGGATGGAATCCAGATGGAAAGCTTCGACGCAGAGCCAGTCCCAGAGACGGGATGCATCCTCCTCGGAAGAGCCAGAGATGAGCATTTCCAGACGCGTCCCCATCACACGGGGAATCGCCCCATGGAAGGTCGACGATGACTCAAGGAACTCTTTCTCGCAGCGGATCATGACATACAAATATAGCAATAATACCCTTTGCAAATAGTTTTTTTCGTAAATTTGCGAGACTTATATCCCCCACATAATGAAAGCAGAAAAGACGGACCAACAGATCGACATGGGCCTCAGGAGCTTCATAAAGAACCTGGCTTACATGACAGGAGGTGCAGCATTCCTTGCCTCAACCACACCATGGCTGACATCCTGCACCCCGGAGAAACTGGAAGAGATCAAGAAAGAGAAGGCACGCGTGGCGCTCATCGGAGCCGGTTCACGCGGCCAGTATCACATCCATAACCTTCTGAACATAGAACATGCAGACCTTGTCGCGATCTGCGACACCTACCAGGTCAACCTGGATGCAGCCTGTGCTCTCTACCCTACCGCGAAGCCAGTAAGGGACTACCATGAGATCCTTGAGGACAAGAGCATCGACGGAGTCATCATCGCAACCCCGCTTCATCTCCACGCCCAGATCACCCTGGATTCACTTTCTGCCGGAAAGCACGTCTTCTGCGAGAAGGCGATGGCCCTCCGCATGGAAGACTGCAAGGCCGTCTACGACGCCTACAAGAACAGCGACAGGGCTCTCTACTACTGCATGCAGAGAATGTACGACGAGAAGTACATCAAGGCGATCGGGATGATCAAGGAAGGCCTGATCGGAGACATCGTCGGCATGAGATGCCACTGGTTCAGGAATGCAGACTGGAGAAGGCCGGTTCCTTCACCAGAGCTCGAAAGACAGATCAACTGGAGACTCTACAAGGAGTATTCAGGAGGACTGATGACGGAACTTGCATCCCATCAGCTCGAGGTCTGCGACTGGGCCATCGGAATGGTACCAAGCCAGATCACCGGAATGGGCAGCATCGTCTACTGGAAGGACGGACGCGAGGTCTACGACAGCGTCAACGTGATCTACAAGTACTCAGACGGAAGGATAATCAACTACGAGTCACTGATTTCCAACAAGTTCAACGGAATGGAGGAGCAGATCCTGGGCAAGGACGGAACCATGGACCTTTCCAAGGGCATCTACTACCTTGAGAACGACAACACCATCCCGGGCATGAGGCAGCTTCTCGAGCAGGTCAAGACAGGCGTCTTCGCCTCGATCCCGACAGCCGGCCCAAGCTGGAGACCTGAACTGAAGTCTGAATATGTGCCACACGCAGTGATGGATGGAAAGGTCAGCGTCAACGGCGGACAGAGCATGATCTCTTCAGACCATGACGGTTCGGACGAGATCCTTTCAGCATTCTGCCAGTCATGCATCACCGGCGAGAAAGCACAGGACGTGGTTGAGGAAGCTTACTACTCGACGCTTCTCTGCCTCCTCGGCAACCAGGCCATGGACGAATGCAGGACCATCGATTTCCCTGAAGAGTACAAGATCCCTTACCTGAAGTTCTGACAATGAAAGACATAATCATCACAGCGAAAAGCATCCGCAGGGAGCTTTACATCCTTCTTGCATCGTTCATCATCGCATGCGGGATGAACGTCTTCGCAATCATCAAATACAGCAGACCAGCGTCCGAACTCATTACGATGATCGGTTTCGTGGCTTTCGCAACCGCTCTCATCTATCTGGTCCTCGCGCTGGTCCGACTGATTGT
>JAGHSC010000048.1 GCA_018066065.1 Candidatus Cryptobacteroides faecihippi | reverse complement strand
TTCATCAGGCGGAAGTAGCTGTAGGACATCGGGTTGTCGTTGAAGTCCCCGGCCACCACGACCTGTGATGGGCATTCTTCGATGTCTTCAGCGATCATCTCTACCTGACGTGGCCTGGTGCGGATGGGCCTTTTCATCTTCTCTTCCGTGTTCTTCACGAGAGAACTGTCCCTGCCAAGATTCTTGACGAGCCCTGTGAGCGAGATGTTGTAGCTCTGGAGGTGGCAGTTGTAGACCCTCAGGTCCTCATCACCGATCCTGACATCAGTGTAGATGGCCAGGTTCGAGCTGCGGTCGAAGTCGATCTTTCCCTTGCCGGTGACAGGGTAGCGGCTTAGCGTGACGTTTCCGTAGCTGCCCTCGTCCGTGACGAACATGAAGTAGCTTGAATTGTAGCCCGGGAAACTCTCCTTGAGGAATGAAGCGACGTCGTACTTACCGCTCAGACTCACTTCCTGGAGGCAGACGATGTCGGCGTCAGTCTCTCTGATGAACTTCTTCACCGAGTCAAGGCAGGCCTTGCTCCCGGCCAGTCCCTTGAATTCGGACTTTCTGCCCTGCTTGAACAGGCCCACATTGTAGGAAACGATCTTGACGGGATGCTCGGAAGGCTCCTCGGCCCCGGACTTGAACTGGACGTAGTGACCAATGAAGATCAGCGAAGGCAGCAGGGCCAGGAGAGGGATCATGAACGATTTCGACATCCTCTCGATTGCCCAGACCAGCAGGAATCCGTTTGCAAGGACCAGCGGCATGTAGAGAAGTCCGAGGGCGGTCATGTACCAAGCCTTGGCTGGGTTGACTGCCAGCGAGATGTAGCTCAGGAGAAGCAGGCAGGCGACCACGAGCATGATGACTCTCGCGGTGATTCCGGCGATGATGCTGTCGGATTCCCTGTGTCTCCTTCTTCTTGCCATCGGCTCAGCTTCTCCAGAGTTTTCCACTCTTCCTCCACCAGTAGAGCAGGAGGAATCCCACAAGTGCGCCGCCAAGATGTGCGAAATGCGCGATTCCACTCATCGTGCCTGTGACTCCGGTAAGGAGCTCGATTCCAATGAATATGGCAATGAACCACTTGGCTTTCAGCGACACAGGAGGGAAGACGAGCGTCCAGATGTCGTTCGGGAACAGCATTGCGTAGGCGACCTGTACTCCGAAGATCGCGCCGGATGCTCCGACCATAGGTGTCCTGATGATGTCCAGGTACTTTGCCTGTGCGACAGGATCGCCTGCGAGGATTCCTTCCTGGAGCGGCATCGCCTGGAGGAACTGGATGCCGGTGTGGAGGACAAGCGCTCCCAGGCCGGCCATGAAGTACAGTGTTGCGTACTTCCTTGACCCGATGGTCCTCTCGAGCGCTGACCCGAACATCAGGAGACCCCACATGTTTGCGAATATGTGCCAGAACCCACCGTGCATGAACATGTAGGTGAGGATCTGCCAGACGTTGAAGAACGGCGATGCAGGGTAGAACATGGCGAATGTCTTCACCATGTAGTTCTGGTTGATCATCGTCGCGACAAAGAATATCACGTTGACGATCAGGATATTCCTTGTGACAAAAGGTATGTTGGAGAGGAATCCTCCTCTCTGTCCGTCATCGTAGCTGTAGTATTGTGGCATTTCCTGGTTGTCAGAATAGTTTGTCCACCGTCGCGGATGGGATGATTGAAATGATCTTCTTGCCGTTGCTGGTCAGTTCGGAGTTCGAGCAGCTGAACAGTGCATCCATGAGCCTCCTTGCGTCGGCAGGGGAATTCATCGGCTCTCCGTTTGAGGATCCCAGCATCGCAATCTTCTCAGCCATGGCGGATTCCATTACTCCAGGGAGCGACGACCCCTCATCCGCAAGGATCAGCATCAGGTCGGAGACCATGGTCTCTACCTTGCCTGGCTCTCCACTGTAGCCTTCAGGGACTCCGTTCACGACAACGGTGTCCGTGCCGAAGGGCGAGATGTCGAATCCCAGCGAGGAAAGCATCTCCGCATTCTCGTCGAAGATCGGCCTGGCTGCAGCCCCGACTTCAACCTTCACCGGGAACATCGTCGCCTGCGTGACATGCTCGTTCCTGGTCAATGCTGCCAGAGCCCTGTCGAAGAGGATCCTCTCACGCGCTCTCCTTATGTTGACCACCATCAGGCCCTCCTTCGAAGGGGAGATGATGTATTTTCCTTCTAAAATGATTGTCTGGCTCACCGGAAGGGCCTTGTCCTCGAACAGCTTGCCGTAGTCCTCCCTCCTGTCGACGAATCCTGCGGTGCTGCCCTGCCAGCTTCCGCCGGTCTCCTTCCCCGCGCTGCCGTCACTCCTGAGGCTGCCCTCGAAATCGAAGGTGGAAAGGTCTGCTGGCGTGTCGAATGGATTGTAGTGAGGGTCGAAGTCCACGTTCGGCACAGCCTCCGGCTTGTAGTCCGAGAAGTGGCTGCCGATCACCGGCATGTCCTTGGCCTCGGGGTTCGAGAAGTCGATGCTGGCCGCGAACGAATTCTTTCCCAGGGTCTCCTTGACTGCGGCGTAGATGACCTGGAAGACGAAGGAGTCATCCTCGAACTTGACTTCGCTCTTGGTCGGGCTGATGTTCACGTCGACGCTGCGCGGGTCTGTCTCCAGGTAGATGAAGTAGGACGGCGTGGCTCCTTCCGGTGCGAGGTCCTCGTAGGCTTTCATCACGGCCTTGTGCATGTACGGGCTGCGGAAGAACCTTCCGTTGACGAAGAAGAACTGGTTGCCCAAGGTCTTCCTTGCACTGTCCGGGCGGCCGACATAGCCTCTGAGCCTGACGACCGATGTGTCTGCGCTGACGTCCACGATGTCCCCGGTCACATTGTGGCCGAGCAGGTCCATGATCCTGAATTTCATTGACTTGGCCGGCTTCAGCACGAAGATGTCCTTGCCGTTGTGGATCAGTGAGAACCCGATCTCGGGGCGGGTGAGGGCAACTTTCGTGAACTCTTCCACGATGTGCTTGAACTCGACATTGTCGGACTTGAGGAACTTCCTGCGCGCGGGAATGTTGTAGAAGAGGTTCCTGACTGCGATGTTCGTTCCCTTCGGGGTGGCGGTCTCTTCCGTGGCAAGATGCTGCGAGGCCGCATATTCAACCATGCAGCCCACCTCGAAGTCCTCCCTCCTGGTCTTGAGCGTGACCTCCGCAACTGCCGCTATGGATGCAAGCGCTTCGCCGCGGAATCCGAATGTCATGATGGTCTCCAGGTCCTCTGCGGTTGCGATCTTGGATGTCGCGTGCCTCTCGAAGCACAGCACGGCGTTGTCCGGAGTCATTCCTCAGCCGTTGTCGATCACCTGGATG
>JAGHSC010000103.1 GCA_018066065.1 Candidatus Cryptobacteroides faecihippi | reverse complement strand
CTTCAAGGGTGAACTTGAGACCATCGTTGGAAACCCACACCTGGATGTAGGCATCGGCCGTCATTCGCTTCGCTGTGTTGATTGCGTAGAATTTCTTGAGGTCAGGCCTGTACTTCACGTCGCTGTGGTCCGCAGACTGGATTGAAGCATCAGTCTTGTCGATTGCCGTTCCCTTGTACTGGAGGTTGGCAGGCCAGTTCTCATCCTTTGCAGATGCAATCGAGACTCTGGTCGTAGGATTCTTGTCGCACCATGAGTAGTACATGTAGACTGTGTCGTCCACCACTACGAAGCATGGCTCACCGGCACCGAAGCTATCCTTGTTGCCTACTCCATGGTACATGATCACAGGGTAAGGATTGCCTCCCCAGCCAGTTCCATTCCATTTCTCCCATGGTCCGTTCGGATTCTTCGAGCGGGCGACGAAGACATTGTTGTCAGTGCCCCTGTCGTCCTCCGTGGATGTGTAGCCAAGGTAGTACCAGCCGCCCCACTTTGCGACACCCGGGTCGCAGCATGAAAGCTCGTCCATGGAGAACTCCGTAGGGATCAATGTGTTCTCTTCCTTGCTCCAGGTCTTTCCACCATCCTTTGAGTGCTGGTAGGTGATCTGGTCCCAGAACATGAGGCCTCGTGAGTATGAGGTCAGGACCCTGCTGTCGAACTGGAAGTTGTTCTGGAGCTGTCCGCTCTTGTAGGACCTTGGGGAAAGCCCGCCTGGAGAGGCGGAAGTTCCGTTCATGCACCAGACACCGGCCGTCGCAGTACCTTCGGTGGCCACCCAGAGATACTCGCCGGCAGGAAGGAGTGTCTTGTGATCCTTCTCAGCCTCTTCGCTGGCATAGAGGGACAGCCAGCTGTTGTCGGCGAAATTCACCTCCCTGGTCTGGTAGATCGGGTCGGAAGCGACAGTCGTGGCGTAGTCGCTCTTCCATCTGTAGAGCTTGAGGGTTATGGATTCTTTCGTGCTTCCCCAGGTCGGGCAGCACACCTGGACGCTGTAGAAGTCCGTGTCGATCTTGAAATACTGAGCAGCATCTCCATTCTTGACCTGGTAGGCATCATTGTGAGGGGAGTCTGAGTTGTACTTCATCTTGTCGCCTCCGTGATAACCTCCCGGTGCGGCGAACCATGCGTCGATGGATCCATCCTCATTGTTGATGAAGCAAGGACCGTAACGGTAGGCTCCTGCCGTGTAGATGATCCATCCAGATGCAGTGGATGGAGTTCCGTAGCTGACCTGGGCCTCGGGCGTATCGCCCTCACCGCTGCCCGGCTTATCCGGCTTGGATGGTGTGTTGTCGTCGGTGTTGGTGTTGCCGCCGCAGGACGCGAGCAGCATGCATGAGGCTAAACCAAGGCAGAGAAATCCCGCCTTATTCCATGAAAAAGCCATTGTGAAAGAAATTTGTTTGATTCGTGGTGCTAAGATAGTGAATCTTCGCTGGATTCCCTATAGCTGTCCACAATCTCGAGCAGTTCCGAGCCATACTGCTCCCACTTTTTCTCGCCGAAACCTTTCACGTTGAGGAACTCTTTCCGGCATGACGGCATTGCATCCGCAATCCCAAGCAGAACCTTCTGGCTCAGGATGGTGAATGCCGGCACACCCATCTCCTTGTACTTCAGCGTCCTCCAGTTCGACAGGGCAGTGACGACTTCCGGATGGCGGTTGTCCGAGTAGACATCCCTTTCCTCCACCTTTTCCTGCTTTCTGCCTGAAGCTGCCTCAAGCTCCCTGACCTGCTTCCTTACAGGAACATCATCCGACAGCTCGGATGCTGTCTTCATCTTCAGGAACGCACTCAGGTCAAACCCGTTTTCCGCGATCGACGAATATGCGTCCATCCTGAGACGCAGCTCCTTGAGAAACTCCCTGGAAGCCTCGGAGAAAGCCTTCTTCACAGCCTTGCTGTCGATCTCGACAAGCAGCAGGGGAGCCACCCCGGCCGCGATCCCGATCAACTGTTCCCTGAAGTACGCGGCACCCTTGCGGACACGGCCGTCGAGCATGCCGGACTCCATCCCTTCCGGATCCCCGGACACGATGCGGCGGATCTGCGCCTGGAACTTCAGGGCAGTGTCGGAAAGGAACCTGATCCCTTCGGAATCCCCATCCTTCCCGCCAAATCCCTTGAACTTGCCGGCCTGCTCTGGATAGAGGTTCGACAGGTCCACCTGGTAGATCCTGTTGACCCTGTTGTAGAGGTAGCGCAGCTGCCTCAGGTCGAATGCATCGCAGAGGATGCCTGCTGAATATTCCTTCCTGTGGGCTTCCAGCTCCGCAGCGGCGACATCCTGAGGCGTGTAGGTCTGCTCGAACGTGCTTACCTCCTGGTTCGAGAATGTGCATCTTTCAGTGATCGGTGTCGCCAGGACGATCCCATCGAGCGAGCGGCAGCGCGAGAGGGCCACATAGACCTGGCCGAACGAGAATGCCGAGCCGGCATCGATCATCACCCTGTCGAAAGTCAGTCCCTGGCTCTTGTGGATCGTGATCGCCCATGCCAGTCTGAGAGGATACTGCCGGAACACTCCTTCCACCTTTCCCTCGATCTCTCCGCTCTCTGGATTCAGCTCGTACTTGATGT
>JAGHSC010000079.1 GCA_018066065.1 Candidatus Cryptobacteroides faecihippi | reverse complement strand
TCGAAAGGCAGGGTGACGACATCTTCATCCCGGCTCAGGAGAGCTACGAGATCGAATCCTTCCTCGACGGATCGATCATGACCCTCGCCGATGCACCTTGGCCAGGGCTTACCCCAGACCTTCTCAGCGTGATGCTCGTCGTGGCCACACAGTGCAAGGGCAGCGTGCTGATTCACCAGAAGATGTTCGAAAGCCGCCTGTTCTTCGTGGACAAGCTGATCGACATGGGAGCCCAGATCATTCTCTGCGACCCTCACAGGGCAGTCGTGATCGGCCATGACCACAGAATCCCGCTCAGAGGCGGAAGGATGACATCACCGGACATCCGTGCCGGTATCGCCATGCTTCTGGCAGCAATGTCGGCAAAGGGAACCTCGACGATCGACAACATCGAGCAGATCGACCGTGGCTACGAATCGATCGATGAGCGTCTGAACTCACTTGGAGCTCACATCTCCAGACTGTAGGCTATCGCTTCCTGTACTTCGCAATCGTCTGCCTTACAATGTCATAGTAGGCGAATGGGTCGTTGACCGTACTCTTGTGGATGTGGACATCCCCCTTTGAGCTCTTGCTGCAGTCGGCGATGCCCCAGTGGATCGAGTCGCAGGTGTCGTCGTAGGAACCGATCACACAGTACTCTTCAGCCTGCATGACCCATTCCATGCGCTTGCGCCACTCATTGGCCCCGATGCGCTTCCAATCCTGAGGCGGGACACCGCTGTTCGGGCTCACGAAGCGGACCTTGCCGTTGCTGCTGGATGAATAGTTCCTGTAGCCCCATCCATCGCTCTCGACCGGAAGGATAGGCTCGTTGACCTGGGTCGTACCGATGCGGAAACGCTTGAGGTTGTTCTTCTCAGATTCAGGGATTGCATCCCAAAGCCTCCAGAAGTCAGCTCCAGGGTAGAACATGACGAGCATCGGACGGTTGTCTCCGAAGCCGTATTTCCTGTAGACAGGCAGGTCCGCCCACTTGTCCAGGACCATGCCTGCAATCCTGTTCCAGTACTTGAATGTCCACGCCGCAGGGTTGCCCAGGAACATGAAGAACTGCATGTCCAGCTCCTGGCAGACCGTGACGATGTTGTCGATCATCGGCCGGAACGTGTCCCAGAGGAGAGGCTCTCCCGGAACGTCCCCCGTGTTCCACATGCTTGGATTGGTGAAGTCCACGCTGACCACATTGATGCCGGCGGCCTTGATCTTTCCGAAGATGTCACGGCACTGGTCGATGTCGCCATAGTCATGGTCTGGGCGCCATTCCCCGTTCACGAGGAATGTGGAACCGGCTGTCGAGGTACGGCAGCAGACCATTATGTGGGTGACAGGGACTGACTTCTCTGCCTGCTTCTTCTTCGCATCCACCCTGATGCCAGGCAAAAGGATGGACACAAGAAGCGCAGCTGCAATGGCTTTCATCATTCTGCTCATGACTCGCGGCTATTTCACAGGGATTCCAAGCTTGTCAAGCAGTGCCTTTGGCTCCGGATCGTGTCCACGGAATCGTCTGTAAAGGACTGCCTCATCCTCGGTGCTTCCCTTGCTGAGGACGTTCTCGCGGAATGAGGAAGCGACTTCGCGGTTGAATATTCCTTTCTCGGCAAAGAGTGAGAAGGCGTCAGCCTCAAGCACTTCCGCCCACTTGTAGGAGTAGTAGCCTGCTGAATATCCACCCGAGAAGATGTGTCCGAAGGCAGGAGAGATGGCGCACTCCGGAACGGAGTAGATGACGTTGGATGGGCTGAGGGTCTTCTTCTCGAAGGAGATAGTCTCCAGATCGGATGGCATCTCCTTGAAGGTGTGCCATGCCATGTCGATGATGCCGAACTGAAGCTGGCGGACCTGGCTGTAGGCTGAAAGGAAGTTCTTGGATGCCACAATCTTCTCGATCAGGTCGGCAGGGATCGGTTCTCCTGTCTGGTAGTGCTTGGCGAAGGTGTTGAGGAACTCAGGCTCGTAGCCCCAGTTCTCCATGATCTGGCTTGGGAGTTCCACGAAATCGCGGGCAACGCTGGTTCCGGTCTGGGAAGGATAGCGGCCCTCGGCCATGATGCCGTGGAGGGCATGGCCGAACTCATGCAGGAAGGTGGTAAGCTCGTAGTGGGTGATGAGCGATGGGTCCTTTGCGGTCGGCTTAGTGAAGTTGGTCACGATGCTGATGAACGGCCTGTATTCAACGCCGTCGATGATGCTCTGGCCGCGGAACTCAGTCATCCATGCGCCTCCCCTCTTGCTTGCGCGCGGGAAGAAGTCCGCATAGAAGAGTGCGAGATGCCTGCCATCGGCGTCGCAGACGTCGAAGACCTTGACATCCTTATGGTAGACAGGGACATTGTCCAGTTCCTTGAAAGTCAGGCCATAGAGCTTGCCTGCCAGGCCGAGTACGGCATCGATGCAGCTTTCAAGCTGGAAGTAAGGCTTCAGCATCTCGTCATTGAGGCTGTAGTTGGCAGCCTTGTACTTGTCGGTCCGGAATGACCAGTCCCAAGGCCTGAGTTCAGTGTCCTCGAAGCCGTTGGCCTTTGCATATTCAAAGATCTGGGCGACCTCCTTCCTTGCGGCCGGAACCGATGGTTCGAGAAGTTCGGCAAGGAAGCCATTGACTGTCTGAAGGTTCTTGGCCATCCTGTCCTCGAGGGCATAGTCTGCGTAGGTCTCGTAGCCAAGGATGTTGGCGATCTTGATGCGAAGCTCGGCTATCTGCCTGCAGATGTCGAGGTTGTTGAACTCCCCACCCACAGCCTTGGTGTTGTAGGCGCGGTAGATCTTCTCGCGGAGATCCCTGCGGGTGCTGTAGGTCATGAATGGGCTGTAGCTTGGCTGCGAGAGGTCGAATGCCCATCCCTCGAGTCCCTTTTCCTTTGCAGTGGATGCTCCCATCTCCTTGACGAAGTCCGGAAGCCCTGCAAGGTCTGCCTCATCGGTGAGGTTAAGGACGAATGCATTCGTTGCAGAAAGGACATTCTTGCTGTACTGGAGAGACAGAAGAGAGAGCTGCTCCTGGAGCTTTCCATATTCCTCCTTCTGCTCTGGGGTGAGGTTGGCTCCGTTCCTGACGAATGACTTGTAGGTGTCTTCAAGAAGCTTTGCCTGGTCCTGGTCGAGTCCCAGGGAGTCCTTCTTCATGTAGACAGCCTTTACCTTGTTGAAGAGGCCCTCATTGAGTGAGACGTACATGGCGCATTCTGTCTCGAGAGGAGAGATTTCCTCTGCGATTGCGTCCATCTCGTCGTTCGTGTCGGCTTCCCTGAGGTTGTGGAAGATGCCGGCGACCTTTGAATACGTCCTTCCGGAGAAGTCAAGTGCTTCAATGACGTTCTTGAAGTCAGGTTCGGCAGGGGCGGCAACGATCGCATCGATTTCGGCCTTGTACTCTTCGATGGCTGCCTTGAAGGCAGGTACATAGTGCTCAGTGCGGATCTTGTCGAACTGCGGGGCGCCGTAAGGGAGAGTGGATTCTGTGAGTAATGGATTCTCGTTCATCTGCGAACAGGATATTAGGGTTGATGCCATGATGATG
>JAGHSC010000090.1 GCA_018066065.1 Candidatus Cryptobacteroides faecihippi | reverse complement strand
TGGAATCCGCATCATCATTTCTGTTTTTCTTCAGCTTCCTTCTTCTCGGCCATGCTGTCGTAGAGGTCTGCGAGGTCGGTCTCGCCGAGCGCCTTCAGGACGATGGCATAGTGCCTGAGCAGGGTTGAGCTGTCCTTCCCGCCGTAGAGCATTGCATGCTTGAACAAGGTCTTCGCTTCCTGGTTCTCGCCCAGGAGGTGGAGAATCCATGCGTAGGTGTCGATGTAGGTGGTGTTGTCCGGCTCCTTGTCCACGGTCTTCCTGCTCATCGCGCATGCCTTCTTCAGCTTCTTCCCCTTCAGGGCAAGGTACCATGCGTAGTTGTTCAGTGCAGGCAGGTAGTCCGGATTGACCTTGAGCACCTTGTCGTAGCATTTGAAGGCTTCCTTTTCCTCTCCGATCTGGTAGTACATGTCTCCCATGTTGGAGAGTGCCGGGATTGTCTTGGATGTGTCTCCCGCAGCGATGGAAATCATCTCCTTGCAGTTGTCGATGATTCCGCGGTAGTCTTCCATGTTGTAGGCGGCATAGTTCTTCAATTCGTAGAATGCCGTCTCCTTCGGGAACTTCACGAGTGCGCTGTCACAGGCTGTCGCCATCCCGTTCCAGTCATTCAGGGACGCGAGGAGCTGGATGTAGGTCACGTTGGCTCCGGAGCTCTCCGGATGAGCCTTCATGTTCCTGTAGAGCAGTGACTTGGTCTTTTCGGCATTGCCGGCAGAGAAGTTGAACGCTGCACTTGATGCCAGGGTCATGCTGTCCGACGGAGCGAGCCTGACCATCGTGTCGTAGAGTGAATCGATCTGCGGGATGTTGTTCCTGAGGAACCATGGGTCGGATCGGTTCAGGAGCATGTCCATGTACTGGACCTTCATCTGAGGGATTGCATCCTCGTCCGAGATGAACTTTCCAAGTGACTTGAAGAACTGAGGATACTCTCTCCTGCTGCGGAAGACTTCTGCCTCGCCCAGCAGCGCAGGAGCATAGTTGCTCTGTATTGAAAGTGCTTCCCTGTAGTGCTCAAGTGCGGAGGAATCCTTGTACTCTGCCATCTCGTGGTCTCCCATGATGCTGAGTATCCTCGGGGATGAGAACTCCGAATTGTAGTCTGCCAGGGTCTTGAAGGCTTCCTCAGGCTTGTTCTGCCTCAGGAGGATGTCGTAGCGTGTCGCGGTGATGTTCTCGTTCTTCCCGTGGAGAAGCTCGAGCTTGTCCATTGTTGCAAGGGCCTTTTCCACCTGATTCTGCTTGAGGTAGAGGTTGACGAGCTCGTACTGGATGTCGTCCTTGTTGGGGAAGTCCTTCAACATCGCCTCGTAGGTGGCAATCGTGTAGTCATCCTCCCCGGCCATTGAATTGGTGACTGCGAGCCTTTCCTTGTACCAGAAGTTTCCCGGATCGAGTTCCACAGCCTTTCTCAGCGCTGTCTGTGCCTCCTTGAGGTTCCTTGAGTAGAGGTGGCAGGTGCCGAGGTAATAGTAGGCGGCATCGTTGGACGGATCGCTTGAGATAATCTCCTTCAGAAGGGCCTGTGCGCTCTGTACCTTGCCTTCCTGCATCAGGCTGACCGCATCGACCAGGTCGCTTTCGGCTGAAGATGCCTTGCGCGTGGTCTTGTCCTGCGAATGAAGCGCCCCGACCGACAGGATCAGGGTAATGAATATCGATGGCAATCTGAATGGTCTCATTTTCTGTCCAATGTGCACTGGGATACAAAAATAGTATAATTGTTCCAAAACGGAAAGAGGGCGGCTGATGTCTCAGCCACCCTCTTCATATCGTTCTGTCCTCTGTTAGAGGTTAGGGTTCTCGGCCTTCCAGTCCTCAACTGCAGGAATGATGCCAAGAGAGATGATCTCGTCACGCATCTTGCAGAGGTGCTCGTAAGACTTCTGGAGGTCAGCCATTTCCTCAGCTGTTCCCTCAGGAGCGGTGAAGTGGACACCGGTAGCGTCGATTGTGGTAGGCATAGCCATCATGACGTTCTTGAAGCCACACTTGTCGCAGTTTACATAGGTACCTGCAGGCCAAGTGAACTCAGCGCCACCCATGGCAGCCTGGATCATCTTGACAGCCTGGTATGCAGGGCTCTGGAATGAGCTGCGGCCACGGAGCTTGATGATTGCTGAACCACCCTGGATTGTGTTGTGCTTGATTTCCTCCCACTTCTCTGCGGAGATGTTGTAGTCAGCGAGTGGCTTGCCTGCAACAGTGGTCTTGGAAGCGAAGACAGCCATCTGCTCGCCATGTCCACCATAGGTGCGTGCGTTGACAACCTCGCTCTGTGCAACACCGCACTCCTTGGCGATAGCCTCCTGGAGACGGGTTGAATCGAGGGCTGCAAGGGATGTGAGGCACTCTGGCTTGAGGCCTGAGTGGATGAGTGCGGTAAGAGCGGTGACGTCAGCAGGGTTGAAGATGACAACGACATGCTTTACGTCAGGGCAGTACTTCTTGATGAAGTCACCGAACTCAGCGGCGATCTTGCAGTTGCCCTTGAGAAGATCCTCACGGGTCATGCCCTCCTTACGAGGTGCTCCACCTGAAGAGATGATGTACTTTGCGTCGGTGAAGGCAACCTCAGGATCTGTTGTCCAGGTGATGTTTGCACCTTCGAATGCGCAGTGGCACATTTCCTCTGCTACACCATGAACACCTGGCTCGAAGATATCGTAAAGGCAGATGTTTGGAGTAAGACCGAGCATGAGAGCGGTCTGAACCATGTTTGAACCGATAGCTCCGCCGGCTCCGACGATGGTCAATTTCTCGTTAGTTAAGAATCCCATTTTAAATTTATTTTTAAACGTTCAAGACTTGTTGTTCCATCTCCTTTGGAGACGTGGTGCAAAGATAACAATTTCCCTTGTATTTTCTTTCTAATTCAAAAAATCATTATATTTGCGTCAATCAAGTACAACAACACAGATGGAACCTCCCAGTCCTGTAAAGGCAGATAACAATTCCACGACGGATTCCCGATCGGACGATCCGCTGTTGTTCCGTTATGCATACCAAGCTGGCTGCTTGTCGGGCTCTGCCCGATGAGTGTCTTGTCGTTTTTGTACTGAACAGACGTTTTTATGGCACTTTATCTTAAGAAAGAATTGGAAGACACCAGGACCACAGTCGGGGTCTGGCAGATAACTGAATCGGAAGAGGAGCTCCGTGCGCTTGCTTCCGTACCGGCTGACGAGATGGAGGAGATTTCCTTCATCGCAAACGAGTCTCTCCGCAAGCAGCGTCTTGCAGTGAGGGCTCTCCTCTGTGAACTTTTCGGGGAGAAGGTCTATCTCAGCCACCATGACAACGGCAAGCCTTATCTTGAGAACAGCGTCACCAACATCAGCATAACCCACACCAACAAGTATGTGGCGGTCATCCTCGACGACAATGAGGATGTCGGCATCGACATCGAGTGCCTTGACAGGGACTTCTCGGTCGTCGAGAAGAAGGCTCTTTCCGAGGATGAGATCGACGATCTCGACGATGACAAGAGGAATGAGCAGCTCGCCATCTACTGGTGTGCGAAGGAGGCCATCTACAAGAGGGTCTCTGCCTACCGCGTGGACTTTGCGGAGCAGATCGAGGTCGAGCACTTCAGGCCGAAGGGCGAGGGAGAGCTTGATGCGACCTTCATCCACAAGGATGGCTATGAGGAGGACTTCGAACTTGAATATACAACCTTCGACAACCATGTGCTTGTCTGGGTCGTTGGATAACATTCAACAATTCCATTTTTTCGCGTTATGGGAACAACATTGATCGTTCTGGCAGTCGTTGCCGTAGTATTCATCTATTTCCTCAACACTCAGCGTGCCCTCGTGGGGCTTGATGAGAAGAGGAAGAATGCGTTCGCGCAGATCACCGTACAGCTCAAGACCAGGTGGGATGCTGTCACCAGTCTTGTCGAGATGACGAAGCAGTATGCCTCACACGAGCATGACACACTCAAGGATGTCATCGCCGAGCGCCGCATCACCAATGTGACTCCAGAGCAGATGCCTGGCCAGGAAGCCGCCATCACACAGGTCCTTTCAAGACTTACCGCCGTTGCCGAGCGCTATCCGGACCTCAAGGCCAACCAGATCTTCATCGACACCATGGCCGGCATCAAGAGCTATGAGGAGAATGTGCGTCTCAGCAGGATGGTCTTCAATGACTCCGTGACAAAGATGAACATGATGGTCCGCCAGTGGCCTTCATCCATCGTGGCTTCGCTTCTCCACTTCGACATCCAGGAACTCCTTCCTGAGGATCCTGCGAAGGCAGAGGCTCCTTCAATCTCGGATATTTTCAACAAGTAGCATAGCCATGAGACTGCTGAAGGCGCTTTTGTGCTGCCTCCTGCTGTCATTCGGGCTCCAGCTGTCCGCGCAGAGTGTCGTCGACTCTCTGCGCATTGACGTTTCTCTGAGGGATGATGGCTCTGCTGCCGTCACCGAAGTCTGGAGCATCGATGTGCAGGGCAGCATCACCGAGTGGTACCTTGTCGAGGACAATCTCGGCAGGATGGACATCCGCAACCTGCGTGTCTCCGACGAGACGGGCATTGAATATGTGAGTGAGGGAACTTCGTGGGATGTCGACCGTTCCCGCGCTGCCAAGGCCGGCCGTTGCGGCATGGTGCGCAAGAGCAATGGCTATGAGCTTTGCTGGGGTGTCGGGAGCAATGGGAGACATGTCTACACCGTCAGCTACGACATGACGGGGCTTGTGAAGTCCTACACGGATGCGGATGGCTTCAACCACATGTTCGTGACCCGTGGCCTTGGTTCTTCTCCTGAGAACATCGTCCTGTGCATCAGGAAGCAGGGTCTGATCCTCACTTCCGCCAACACCAAGGTGTGGGGCTTCGGTTTCAATGGCCAGATCGATGTGCTCGAGGGTGCTGTGAAGTGCTGGACGACCGAGCCTTTCACCCAGCGCAGTGCCATGATCGCGATGGTTTGCTTCGAGAAGGGAATATTCACTCCGGATCTTTCATACGACAAGTCGTTCGAGGATGTGAAGGCGGCTGCCTTCGATGGGAGTGACTATCATGATGATTCCGCTCCGTCCCTGATCGACAAGCTGATCGGGCTCATTTTCGCTGCTGTGACTGCTCTCATCGGCTATGCTGCCGTCATGAGTGTGGTCCGCACGAGGCGCCGCAGGAAGGAGCTTCTGGGTGGTGTTTCGCCGAAGGATGTCATGTGGTACAGGGAGACTCCTGTGGGGGGAGACTTGAAGGAAGCATATTCAGTGTTCAAGGCTTTCGAGAATTCTACGCTTGCCCTTGAGAGGCTTATCGGTGCCTACATCACCAGGCTCTACTACAAGGGTGCCTTGTCGATCGTTCCTCAGGAGGGTGGCAAGCCTGCTCTCAGGGTCAATGAGTATGATGTTTCCAATCCTTCTTCTTCCACTGACATTTCTCTTGAGAACCGTCTTTATGGGTTCTTCAAGGCGGCTGCGGGGTCTGACATGATTCTTCAGCAGAGGGAGATCAAGCGTTGGTCTGCGGCTCATGGCAAGGAGCTTTACGAGTGGCAGCAGGATGTTCCTGAGGCGAAGTCGATCTGGGCGATGACTCCGGTTGAGGCTCAGCAGGTCTTTGGCCTGCGTAACTTCCTGAGGGATTTTACGCTGATCCAGGATAGGGGTGTGGTTGAGGTTGGCTTGTGGAACAACTACTTGATCTATGCTTCGCTTTATGGTATCGCTGAGCAGGTCTACAAGGATTTCAAGAAGGTTTGTCCTGAGTATTTCGTGCTTGCTCAGAATCAGATGGGTACCCAGGAGCTGGCTCCTGTGGTGATCCATGACACGATCGGGAACACTTCCAGGTACTTTCATCGTTCGGCTTTGAATTATGCGTCCGGGCAGTCTTCGGGGTCTGTTAGCTGGTCCGGTGGCGGTGGCACCACTTCGTTCGGTGGTGGCGGTGGCTTCTCGGGCGGTGGTTTCGGTGGCGGTGGCCGTTAGTGGTCGCTGGTTGCCGCTGGTTGCCGCTGGAGTTCGCTAGTGATTTCGGGCTGGCAGGGGGCGTTTGTTCCCTGCCGGCTTTTTGTTTGGTGGTTCCTGGATTCCTGCTTTTCTGGCGTGGGGCGGGCGGGAAGATGGGTCATTCTGCTTGTGAGGCCCTCCGAGGGTGGCTGGGCCGGCGGGGTGTGCACTGTGACCTTCTACGGGCTTGTGCCTTTTTTCTGACTAAGGTCCTCCGAGGGTGGCTGGGCCGGAGGGGTGTGCACTCCGCCCGACCACGTCGCGAGGCGCCTACTCACTGCGGCCACTGTGGTGGCTCGCTAACTC
>JAGHSC010000231.1 GCA_018066065.1 Candidatus Cryptobacteroides faecihippi | reverse complement strand
CAGCCAACGCAGGAACTTCGAGAACGCGATGATTCCCAGGCCGCAGCCCACGGCGAAGAAGGCCAGCACCGGAATGTCCAGATTGCTGACAGCACTCATGATGTAGTCGTATTTCCCGAAAAGCACGAGGATGAAGCTGCCGGAGATGCCAGGCAGGATCATCGTGCAGATTGCGATGGCACCGCAGATCGCGATGAACCACGGCGCATCCGTAGTCTGCGAAGGAGAGAGCAGGCAGATTGTTGCACCCAGGGCCGCACCGACGGCCAGCCACGCCAGGTCGACACCCTTAAGCCCCTTCATGTCACGCAGCAGGAAGAATGCCGACACGATGATCAGCCCGAAGAAGAAGGCCCAAGTCTGGACAGGATGGTGGCTGAGCACATATTCCATCAGCTTGGCAAGCGAGAACACGCTGGCGATCACACCGATGCCGAGCCAAAGCAGGAATGTTCCATGAATATGCTCCCAGAACGCCCTGAACTGCCCCTTGAGGACCAGTTTCCAAGCCTCTGGTGAAAGGATGGCATTGAGCGACTCGATGAGCTCATTGAATATTCCCGTAAGCAGGGCCATGGTGCCACCGGACACGCCTGGGATGACATTCGCCGCCCCCATTGCAAACCCTTTGGCGGAGACGGCGATGTTCTTGAGTATGTTGCTCATGTCCTACTGAATCCTTGTGAGATAGTCCTTGATCGCCTGGAAGCTCTCGAGCTGCGAGAGATTCTTGCCGGAAGGATCCTTGACCACGAGGTCGAAGAGCTTTCCATCCATCTGCTTGCGTCCGATCTTGAAACGGGCGTTGGAAGTCCTGGCCATGTACTCCACAGCGAAGCTTGGATCCTTGATCAGGGAGATGAAGACGTCCGGATTCTGCTCCTTGAGCACGTTCATCTTGTACTTGTTCGGCCTTCCGATCCAGTCCAGGTCCTTCTTGGTGATGGTCGTCTGGATGCTCGTGATGAGCCTGTCCTCGCTGCCGATCTTCCTGAAGTCCTGGAAGAAGACGCTTCCGTTGATGTTGTGCGAACGGAAGAAGTTCATGATCAATGTCTTGCATGCATCGAACGACGTGTCCTCCACGTCGATGACTGCAACGTAGGACCTTATCTTGCCCAGAGGGAGGAACTGAGTCTCGACGGTGCTTGCGTTCCTCTTCAGGGTACTCTTTCTGAATAATTCTTTAACGAACTCTAACATAATCTACTTGTTTGAGGATGCGATCAGTTCCTGGATCTCCTTCTTGGCTGCCCTCCATCTCGGGACGTCGATCTTGGTACCGATGACCTCGACGACCTTCGCCGCAATAATCGAGCCTACTTCTCCGCAAGTCTTCAGAGGAAGACCGAGGGAATGGGCATAGAGGAATCCGGCAGCGTAGGTGTCACCCGCTCCGGTCGCATCGATGGTTGCTGCAGGCCATGGCTCGATGAAGTGGTACTCGTCACCCTGCTTCACCATCGAACCATCCTTGCCCACCTTTACAACGGCGATCTGGCACTGTCCGGCCAGCTCGTCGAGAGCCTCGCGAGGCTCCTTCTTCGTGAACGCACGGGCTTCGCTCTCATTGGCGAAGACGATGTCCACGTACTTCTCCACAAGATTGTGGAAGAAAGCTTCGTTGGACTCAACGACATTGTAGGAAGCCATGTCGATGGAGATGATGCAGCCTGCATCCTTGGCCATCTGGACTGCCCTGCGGATAAGATCCTGGTTCTGAACCAGGTAACCCTCGATGTGGAAATAGTCATAGCCCTCGAAGAACTCCGGCTTGAGGTCCTCCGGGACAAGCTCCAGGGCTGCACCCATGTAGTCTGCGAAGGTCCTCTCGGCGTTGGCTCCGGTGATGAAGCACATCGCACGTCCTGAACCCTTGGTGCCTGTCAGCATGGTGGTCTTCACCCCGAACTGCTCCAGCGTGCTCTTGTAGAGACTGCCGAGCTCGTCCTTTCCGATCTTTCCGATGTAGCCGGAAGGCATTCCGAAGATGGAAGTGCAGGTGATCGTGTTGGCTGCAGACCCGCCCGGGACATACTTCACTCCGTATTCCTTGAGCTTGGACCAGATCAGGTCACCGGTCTCGAGGTCCACGTGCTGCATGCTGCCCGGAGGGAGATGGTACTCCTTGAGCAGCGTGTCGTCAGGGAAGACGGCCAGGATGTCTGTGAGAGCGTTGCCTATTCCTAAGATTGATTTCATGTCGTATGATTCCGTTGAACCACAAAGTTAACGATTATTTATTTATATTTGTATTCATGGACGGGAAGGTTGGAAAAGTTCTTAGATACATTGCTTTCCTCCTGCTTGCGGCAGTGCTGCTGTATTTCGCCTTCAGGGAAGTGAAGTGGGCGGAATTCTGGTCTGCGCTCAAGGCTTGCAGGTGGAGCTGTGTCGCGTTGTCCATGCTTTTCGGCGTCCTGGCTTTCTTCCTCAGGGGACTCCGCTGGAGGCAGCTCCTCCTTCCGATCGACCGGACAACATCCCGTCTGACATGTTTCAACGCCGTCAACATCAGCTACATAGTCAATCTGGCTCTTCCAAGGGTCGGTGAGTTCGTCCGCTGCGGCTTCATCACCGCCCACTCGCAGAAGGACCCCGATGCCCCGGCCGACCAGAACCGCCGCCTCGCATCCTATGACAAGGTGCTTGGCACGGCAGCTCTGGAACGCTCTGTGGATGTCCTCGCAATGGGGCTCTTCCTCGGCCTGTTTCTCATATTCACATGGAGCAGGTTCGGTGGATTCTTCTCTGAAAGGATCTTCGGCTCTGCCGCCGAAGGCTTCAGCATGGGAAAGATTGCTGTCCTCGGAGTGCTTGGAGTGTGCGCCGTCGCGTTCATCCTCCTGGCTGTCCGCCTTGCCGACAAGGTCCGCATCTTCGGGAAGGTCCGCGACTTCTGCCTGGGGCTCTGGCAGGGCTTTGCAAGCTGCGTGAAGATGAAGGACGCATGGTGGTTCTTCCTCCTCACGATCATGATCTGGGGCTGCTACTGGATGATGAGCGCATCGATCCTCTGGGCCGTCCAGGGAATGGCGACGGATTCCATCGATCCTGGCCTGGCCGCCTCTGTGGCCGGTCTCAAGGAGCTGGGCATGACCGATGCCCTGTTCCTGATGCTGGCAGGAAGCCTCACTTCCATCGTGCCGGTCCCTGGAGGATTCGGTGCCTTCCACTTCATCGTCGCCGGGGCGATCTCATCTGTCTACGGCGTCCCGTTCGAGTTCGGAATGATCTTCGCGACCCTCTCTCACGAGTCGCAGACAGTCAACCAGATGATCTGCGGAGGCCTTTCCTACCTCAGCGAATCGATTAGAAACAAATAGCCAATGAATATGAAAAAGATTACATCATCAATCCTTGCCGTCCTCATGTCGGTGCTGCTCTTCAGCATGACCGCTCCGACAGTGTCCGCCGGGAAGAAACCTTCCTCCAAGGACCTTTGGGCGCAGTTCCAGAAACCTGACAGCCGCTATCGCCCGTTCGTCCGCTGGTGGTGGAACGGTGACCGTGTCCAGGCCGACGAGATCAGGCGCGAGCTGAACATCATGAAGGCTGCCGGTATCGGAGGCGTGGAGATCAACCCGATCGTCTTCCCTGGTGGGGACGACACCCTCGACACCAAGCCTCTCACATGGCTCAGCGACGAGTGGATCGACATGCTCAAGGTTGCCTTCGACGAGGCTGAGAGGATTGGAATGACCTGCGACCTCATCATCGGATCGGGATGGCCTTTCGGCTCCGAGACCCTTCCACGCGAGGAGTGTGCATCCGTCATGCTCACCTACGCGGAGCCAGTCAAGGGCGGGGAGAGGCTCGAGATCTCCAAGTTCCACATCTACAAGGCACTTGACCCGGGCGTGACCAAGGTCAACCCTCGCCGTACAGCCGAGCTTGTCGCCATGTATCTCGCTCCGGACCCGATGAGCGACCTCAGCCAGGCAATCGACGTGACCGACAAGTTCAACGGTGATGTCCTCGACATCGAGGTGCCGAAGGGAAAGTGGCAGATGTATGCCCTCGTGAAGTACAGATCGTTCGCAAGTGTCATCTGCGGCGCTCCGGGTGCTGCCGGGTCGATCCTCAACCACATGGATGCAAAGGCTGTACGCAACTACCTCGACCACATGGCCGATGCCATCGAGGCCAAGATCGGACCTCTCTCAGAGCATCTCAGAGCCTTCTTCGTGGACAGCATGGAGCTTGAGGGAAGCAACTGGACAGACGATTTCGCTGAGGAGTTCAAGGCCCGCCGCGGCTACGACGTCATGCCTTGGCTTCCTTTCATCATGTTCAAGACAGGCCGTCTCGGCGACGTCGAGAGCTTTGAATATGGAAGCAAGAAGAGCCCTGAGTTCCTTGAGCAGCTGAACCGCGTGCGCTTCGACTTCGAGCTCACAAAGGCTGAGCTTCTCCATGAAAGATACACCGAGACCTTCCTTGCATGGTGCAAGGAAAAGGGCGTAAAGTCACGTGCACAGGCCTACGGACGCGGATTCTTCCCGCTTGAGTCCTCCCTTGGCTACGACCTTCCTGAAGGCGAGTCATGGACCACCAACTGGCTCCGCCACAGGATCGGAGAGGAGATGGGCGACGAGGATTACCGTCGCGGACGTGGCTACACCATGATCGACAAGTACGTCTCTTCGGCTGCCCATCTGTCTGGCAACAGGATCGTCAGCTGCGAGGAGATGACCAACACCTACAAGGTCTTCACGACCTCCCTCGAATTCCTCAAGGTCGGTTCCGACATGGCTGCGGAGGCCGGAATCACCCATTCCGTATGGCATGGATTCAACTATTCCCCGATCGAGACCGAGTTCCCTGGCTGGGTTCAGTACGGTACATTCCACAATGAGAGGAACACCTGGTGGCCTTATGCCGGCAAGCTCAATGACTACCGCGCAAGGATGTGCAGCCAGCTCCAGAATGCCGACATGTACACCGACATCGCTATCCTTCCTGCAAACTACGACATGTGGTCCGAGATGGGTGTCCAGACCGAACCGTTCCCTGTGAAGCTTAACGTGCCTTACACCTCTCTCATCTGGGAGGCCATCCACAAGAACGGCGGCGGTGCCGACTATGTCAGCGAGATCATCATCCGCGATGCCCAGGTCCGTGGCGGCAAGCTCTGCTACGGTGCCAAGGAGTACGGCACTCTCTTCCTCGTCGAGGTGACCAGCACCACGCCTGAGACCCTCGCCAAGCTCGAGGAGTTCGTCAAGGGCGGAGGCCGCGTCTTCTGCGTTGCCAAGTACCCGGAGAAGTCTCTCGGACTCGTGGACTTCCAGGCCCGCGACAGGCAGATCGCCGAAGCCGTTGAGCGTCTCAAGTCCTACAAGGACAACTTCATCCTCCTGAACACCCCTGAGGATGGAAAGTTCCTTGAGTGGTACACAGGTGTCATGGAGGAATATTCACTCCCGCACGCCATCACCGTCTCTTCGCCTGACCGCTACCTCCTTCAGAACCACTATGTCACCGACGACAGGAGCGACATGTTCCTCTTCGTCAACGCCAACATGAGCGAGGCTCGTGCTTCACAGATAACCTTCCCTAAGTCAATCACTTCCGGCAAGAATGCCTGGGTCTACGACATCGCTTCGGGCAAGAGGTACGTGCTTCCTGTCTCGAAGGATGGCAAGGTCGACCTCAAGCTTGGCCCTTCAGAGAGCTGCTTCATCGTGTTCAACAAGCTTTCCGGCAAGGCTCCTGTCTGGAGTCCGCTCCCTGTCTCAGGCAATGACGGCATCGAGGTCTAGGGCTGGAATCTCCAGCTTCATCAGCCTCAGCTCGATTCCACCTGGACCGCTTCGATGGAGTCTCTCAAGGATTTCAAGGACATGGCAGAGCCTGAGTTCAAGAACTTCATGGGTACCATCGTGTACACCGCCGAGGTAAGCGTCTCCGGTTCAGCGATGCCTAGGTACATCAACCTCGGCAAGGTTGCATACATCTGCGAGCTCAAGGTGAATGGCAAGGATCTCGGTACCGACTGGTTCGGCGACAGGATCTATGATGTCAGCGGTGCCCTCCATGAGGGGACCAACACCATCGAGGTCAAGGTTACCACCCTCATGGGCAACTACATCCAGACCCTCAAGGACAACAAGGTCGCACAGCGTTTCGTGCTGAAGCGCAACCAGCCTTATGTCTCAGCCGGCCTCATCGGCCCAGTCATGTTCTACAGATAACAACAATTCAATGAATATGAGAAAGTTCGTGCTTGCCGCCATGATCGCGGCGTCGGCGCTGATGGCGTCTTTTGCAGCCAGCGCCGAGGAGTACTCCTGGAAGGCCAAGTGGATTTCCAAGGAGCAGTGCAAGGGCGAGACCAACACATGGCTCGCCTTCAGAAAGGATGTGACACTTGAGAAGGTTCCTTCTTCCCTCGTCGCCAGGATTGCTGCCGACAGCAAGTACTGGATGTGGATCAACGGTGAGATGGTTGTCTTCGAGGGCGGACTCAAGAGGGGGCCTGCACCTGGCGATTCCTACTATGACAAGGTGGACATCGCTCCTTATCTTCACGAGGGCGAGAACCAGATCAACATCCTCATGTGGTACTTCGGCAGGTCCGGATTCAGCCACATGAGCAGCGGTATGGCTGCAATGATCTTCGATGCCCGTGCCGAGGGTGTCGAGATCCTTTCCAACGACACATGGCAGTGTGCCGTCCATCCTGGCTTCAGCACGGCTCATTGCCGTTCAACGAACTACCGTCTTCCTGAGAGCAATGTGCGCTACGATGCGAATGCGTTCTCTGCAGACTGGTACAAGGGTGGTGCTCCGAAGAACCTTGGCAGGGCTCTCGAGATCGGTATCAAGCCGGGTCTCCCTCCTTTCGGAAAGCTGGTCGAGAGACCTATCCCTCTCTGGAAGGACCATGGCTACCATGAGTACGTCTCCACACGTCAGAGCAATGACACTCTCTACTGCCGTCTCCCTTACAACTGCCATTTCTCTCCTTGTCTCAAGGTGGATGCTCCTGCGGGCAGGGTCATCTCGATGATCACCGACCATGATGTCGTGACCGGCGAGAAGTGTGTCAGCGGTGAGTATGTCACCAAGGCTGGTGTCCAGGAATACGAGCATCTCCCTTGGATGAATGGTGAGCTTCTCATGTATGTTGTTCCTTCCGATGTGAAGGTTCTCGAGGTCAAGTTCCATGAGACCGGCTACAACACTGATTTTGCCGGTACTTTCTCATGTGACGATCCTTTCCTCAATGACTACTGGAACAAGGCCGTCAGGACGATGTACGTCAACATGAGGGACACATATTTCGATTGTCCTGACCGTGAGAGGGCTCAGTGGTGGGGTGACATCGTCAACGATCTCAACGAGGCTTTCTACTGCATGGACCGCAAGGCTGACCTTCTTGCAATCAAGGGTCTCCATGAGCTTGCAGACTGGCAGAAGGAGGATGGCGTCCTCTATGCGCCTATTCCTTGCTCAAACTGGTACAAGGAGCTTCCTATGCAGATCCTCAATGCGATCGGCTGGTACGGTGCGCACAATCTCTGGTTCTACACTGACGATGCTTCCTTCGTTCCTGGCACCTACGATGCTTTCCACAAGTACATCCACGAGGTCTGGGAGCTTGATGCCGACGGTCTTCCTGTCTATCGTACGGGCGCCTGGGACTGGCCGGATGCCGGTTCGCACCAGGACAGCCATGCGCAGCTGCACATGTGGTACTACCTTGCGCTCAAGGCTGAGGCTTGCTTTGCCCACATGCTTGGCAAGGAGGCGGATGCTGCCGAGGATGAGGCGATGATGAAGGTCATTGCGGACAAGCTCAATGCCGATTACTGGAATGGTACCGAGTACCGTACTCCTGGCCACACCGATGTGGCCGATGACCGTGTCCAGGCTCTTGCAGTCATCTCCGGCATTGCTTCTGCGGACAAGTATCCTGCAATCAGGCAGGTCCTTGCCCAGGAGTTCCATGCCACGACTTACATGACTCCTTATGTGCTGGATGCTCTCTACACGATGGGCAATCCTGAGATGGCTTTGGCTAGGATGAAGAAGATGTTCCCTACAGTCATGAAGGATGATTGCAGCACTCTCTACGAGCATTGGAACTACGATGGTACCTGCAATCATGCCTGGGCTGGTGCGGGCATCATCTCCATGGTGCGCCAGCTCGCCGGTGTGGATGCTCTCGAGCCTGCCTATCGTCGTTTCAAGGTTGCTCCTCAGATGGGCACCGTCAAGCAGCTGAGCACTTCGTTCGTCACCAAGTATGGCGAGATTGCTGTCAAGCTTGATCGCAAGGGGAAGAGGATCACTGCCGTGATCACTGTCCCTGAGGGTACGTAGTGTGATGTGACTTTGTCAAACGGCAAGCCTGCCACTCTTTCCGCCGGTACTCACACCGTGAAGCTCTAGCGTTGCCGCTCGCGCACAGAAAAGGCCGTGGAATTTCTTCCGCGGCCTTTTTCTCTGACTGAGGTCCTCCGAGGGTGGCTGGGCCGGTGGGGTGTGCACTCCGCCCGACTACGTCGCGAAGCGCCTACTCACTGCGGCCACTGCGGTGGCTCGCTAACTC
>JAGHSC010000159.1 GCA_018066065.1 Candidatus Cryptobacteroides faecihippi | reverse complement strand
TTGTAAGATTATTAAGACAATAAGAAAAAACATTTAAATATCGACATGAGCATCCAACAGGAAGACATCAAGAAGTTGGTCGAGCGCAGAGCTGCGGCCAAGTTAGGCGGTGGTCAGAAAAGGATCGACGCCCAGCATGAAAAGGGTAAGCTCACCGCAAGGGAGCGCCTTTCGATGTTGCTTGACGAAGGCAGTTTTGAGGAATTCGACATGTTCGTCCAGCATCGCTGCACCAACTTCGGAATGGAAAAGCAGCATTTTGATGGCGACGGCGTCGTCACCGGATGCGGAACCATCGGTGGAAGACTCGTCTATGTCGCTGCACAGGACTTCACTGTTTCGGGCGGTTCCCTGTCAAAGACCATGGCTGAGAAGATCTGCAAGGCGATGGACCTCGCGACCAGGAACGGAGCTCCATTCATCTGCCTCAACGACTCAGGCGGAGCCAGGATCCAGGAAGGAATCGATTCCCTCGCCGGCTACGGTGAGATCTTCGAGAGAAACATCCTCGCATCAGGAGTGGTACCTCAGATTTCAGGAATATTCGGACCTTGCGCCGGTGGCGCAGTCTACTCCCCTGCCCTCACGGACTTCACCGTGATGGTGAAGAACACATCCTACATGTTCCTCACCGGTCCGGCAGTGGTCAAGAGCGTCCTCGGAGAGGAAGTCTCACAGGAGCAGCTCGGTGGAGCAAGCGTGCATGCAACGAAGAGCGGAGTCGCACACTTCGCTGCAGCAGACGAGCAGGAAGGTATCCAGACAATCAAGGAACTCCTCAGCTACATTCCTCAGAACAACATGGAGGAAGCTCCATTCGTTCCGACAAACGACCCTGCAGGAAGGGTTGACGACAGCCTCAACGAGATCATCCCTGACAACCCTAACCAGGCATACGACATGTACAAGGTCATCGGCAGCATCGTCGATGACGGAAAGTTCTTCGAGATCCACAAGGAATTCGCAAAGAACATCATCATCGGATTCGCCCACATGAACGGACGCAGCGTCGGAATCGTGGCCAACCAGCCTAAGATGCTCGCAGGCGTGCTCGACATCAATGCTTCCCGCAAGGGTGCAAGGTTCGTCCGCTTCTGCGATGCCTTCAACATTCCGATCGTCTCCCTCGTGGACGTTCCCGGCTTCCTCCCTGGAACGCAGCAGGAGTACGGCGCTGTCATCACCAACGGTGCGAAGCTTCTCTATGCCTACGGTGAAGCCACGGTCCCTAAGGTCACAGTCGAGCTCAGGAAGAGCTACGGCGGTTCGTACATCGTCATGAGCAGCAAGCACCTCAGAGCCGACATGGTCTACGCATGGCCGTCAGCCCAGATTGCTGTCATGGGTGCGGATGGAGCAGTCAACGTGCTCTACGCCAAGGACATGAAGGCAACTGACGATCCTGCCGAGAAAGAAAGGATCAGAGCCGAGAAGAAAGCCGAGTACGAGGAGCTCTTCAACAATCCTTACCAGGCTGCACAGAAGGGCTACATCGACGATGTCATCGAGCCTCGCAACACCAGGTTCAGAATCATCAGGGCTCTTGAGTCACTTGCAGGCAAGAAGCAGCAGATGCCATCAAAGAAACACGACAACCTTCCTCTCTAACAGAAATGAAAAGGACAAAAGCATTCATTTCAGCCATCCTCCTGCTGTCAGGCATCTCGCTTGGAGCACAGAATCTTTCCGACCTCAGGGTCAGTGAGATAGTTGCCCAGAACGAGAATGGTCTGGTGGACGAGTTCGGTGAGAGGAACGGCTGGATCGAGATATTCAACACTTCCAGCGGAACGGTCAGGTTCGGAGGATGCTACCTCACGGATGACCCGGGCAACCTGAAGAAGTACCATGTCCCGACCACGGACAGGACCACCAATGTCGGACCGCGCCAGAGCGTCGTCTTCCATGCAAGCGGCAAGTCCTGGCAGGGTTCGTTCCACACAAACTTCAAGATCGGGAACGGAAGTACGGTCTACCTGGTCAGCAACGATGGAAAGACCATCCTTGACGAGCTCAAGGTGCCCGCAGACCTTCCTGCAGACAATGCAGTGGTGAAGGTGCCCGCAGGCATAAAGAAGATCGATTCCGAGATCAGGACGACAGCCACACCGACTCCAGGCTCCTACAACGGAGATGTCGACGCAAAGTCGAACAGCGAGATCATGAAGGAGAAAGACCCTCACGGATGGGTCCTCTCACTGATTTCCGTCTCAGTGGTGTTCAGTGCCCTCTTCGTGCTTTCCATCATCTTCAGGCTTGTCGGCAATCTCAGCATGAAGGCCGGAAAGAAGAAGGAGAAGCCGGCAAAGGCAGCCAAGGGCAGGAAGGCAAAGCCGGGCGAGATGACACCTGAGATCGCAGCAGCCATCTCGATGGCACTCCAGCAGGAATTCGGAGGAGAAGTCTACGCCGCCATCGCCATGGCTCTTGACGACTATCTCGGGAACGGAGTGCACGACATGGAGAGCTTCATCATCACGATCTCACCGTCAGCCGGAAGCCAGTGGGCAGCCAAGACACAGAATTTCAGGCAGCTTCCAAGATAAGGCTGCGGAACAATCAAAGGGAAAGAAAGAAAAAATAGATATCATGAAGACTTACAAGTTCAAGATCAACGGCAACGAGTACAACGTTGACATCAATTCCGTCGAGGGATCAATCGCAGAGGTTACCGTCAACGGTGCTTCCTACACCGTGGAGGTGGAGAATGCTCCAGCTGCTCCAGTCCAGGCTGCTCCAGCAGCCCCTGCTTCACAGGGCGCAGCTCCTGCAGCGCAGGCAGCCCCTGCACCTGCCGCAAAGCCGGCCGGAGCCGGACAGGCAGTCACATCACCTCTTCCAGGCGTCATCATCGAGGTCTCAGTCAAGGAAGGACAGGCTGTCAAGGCAGGACAGAAGGTCGCTGTCATCGAGGCAATGAAGATGGAGAACGAGATCCAGGCTCCTGCAGACGGAACAGTGACCGCTGTCCTCGTCAACAAGGGAGACTCAGTGCTTGAAGGAGCTGAAATCGTCAAGATAGCATAGACGGATGAGCACAGTAGTCGAAAGTCTGAAACAGTTCTGGTACTTCACAGGCTTTGCCAATGCAACATGGCAGAACCTCGTGATGATCCTTATCGGAATACTGTTCATCTACATCGCCATCAAGAAGGAGTGGGAACCGCTCCTCCTTGTTCCGATCGGATTCGGAATGATCGTCGGAAACATTCCGATGTTCCCCGGACTCAACATCGGAATCTATGAGGACGGATCCGTCCTGAACACTCTCTACCAGGGAGTGAAGCAGGGTTGGTACCCGCCTCTCATCTTCCTGGGAATCGGTGCGATGACGGATTTCTCCGCCTTGATATCGCAGCCGAGGCTGCTTCTCATCGGTGCAGCGGCGCAGATGGGTATCTTCGGAGCCTACCTTCTGGCACTCGCACTTGGATTCGACCCGAACCAGGCCGGTGCAATCGGCATCATCGGAGGTGCAGACGGCCCGACGGCCATCTTCCTCTCCTCGCAGCTTGCGCCTGAACTGATGGGAGCAATCGCCGTGAGTGCATATTCATACATGGCTCTCGTGCCTGTCATCCAGAGGCCTATCATGCTTGCGCTGACCACGCAGAAGGAGCGTCTGATCAGGATGCCTTCGCCTCGCCAGGTGAGCCAGAAGGAGAAGATCATCTTCCCTGTCGTGGGCTTCCTCCTCACAGCATTCATCGTGCCTTCAGGCCTTCCACTGCTCGGTATGCTTTTCTTCGGTAACCTTCTGAAGGAAAGCGGTGTGACAAGGAGGCTTGCCGAGACTGCAAGAGGTCCGCTGATCGATGTCGTGACAACTCTCATCGGACTCACAGTGGGTGCATCGACACAGGCTGACAAGTTCCTCAGCCTCACTTCCATCAAGATCTTCGGCCTCGGACTGACTTCGTTCATCATCGCAACCACTTGCGGTGTCTGCTTCGTCAAGATCTGGAACCTGTTCCTCAAGGACGGCAAGAAGATCAATCCGCTCATCGGAAACGCAGGTGTGTCTGCAGTGCCTGACAGCGCACGTGTGTCTGAGACAGTGGGCAGGGAGTTCGATCCGAACAACCATCTCCTCATGCATGCCATGGGACCTAACGTGGCTGGTGTGATCGGCTCGGCTGTGGCCGCCGGTATCCTTCTGGGATTCCTCAGCTAGACAGGATAAAGACTTTTCGACAAGGCCGGATGAAAGTTTTCATCCGGCCTTTATGCGTCCATCTGGAAACCCCATTGCCATTATCGGAAATATCATTGGCAGATAACTTGATGATAAGCATGATTTTTCATATATTTGTTGATTGAGGTAGATTTTTCCCCTCAGACTGTCAACAACTGAAAGTTACAGATAAATATCAATACCGAATCATAATGGAGAACAAACTTCAGGAACTGACAGACAAGCTCTACAAGGAGGGTCTGTCAAAGGGAAAGGAAGAAGGAGAGGCTCTTCTCGCCAAGGCCGGCGAGGAGGCTGCCCAGATCGTCGCAGCTGCCAGGAAGGAAGCTGAAGCAATCATCAGGAATGCCCAGAAGGAGGCCGAGGACTTCAAGACAAAAGTCGAGGGAGATGTCAAGATGGCCGCTTCACAGAGCATCCAGGCAACCAGGAAGGACATCGAGAATCTTCTCGTTGGGAAGATGACCGATTCCCAGGTCTCTGCAGCAATGACTTCAGCCGACTTTGTCAAGGAGGTCATCAAGACCGTCGCCGAGAAGTTCAGCACGGAAGAGGCTGCCGATCTCGAGGTCGTTCTCCCGGAGAGCCTCAGAAGTTCCATCGAGCCATTCATCGCAGGTGAGCTCAGTTCTGCCCTCAAGGGTGGAATCACCGCTTCATTCTCAAAGAAGATCGCCGGAGGATTCAACATCGGTCCAAAGGACGGTTCCTATTTCATCAGCCTTACCGACGAGACTTTCAAGAGCCTCATCAGTGAGTACCTGAGACCGGCAACACGCAAGATTCTCTTCGGGGAATGATGAACAGCAACTACGAATACATCATTTCTTCCCTTCCGGCCCTTTCACTGGACTGGAAGTACGGAGAAGGAGCATCCTTCGACAGCTACGTCAGCTGGATCAAGTCCCAGCTGAGCGCATCGGACTGCCGGAAGGTCGACATGCTCACCGATGGCTTCAAGGACGGGAACCTCGTCAGGGAATTCTACGAAAAGGCTTTGGAAAGCAACTGCCGTTTCATCAGGGAGTACTTCACCTTCGACCTCAACGTCAGGAATGGCAAGGCCCGTTTCCTCAACAAGGCATTCGGAAGGCCGGAAGACCAGGACACAATCTGCATCGTGGACTCCGAGTTCGAGGAGGCAGCAGCCCTTGACGAAGCGCTCAATGCCGGAGACCTGCTCTCCAGGGAGCGTGGAATGGACCAGCTGATGTGGGACAAGATCAGCAAGATCACGATCTTCGACTACTTCGACCTTGATGCAGTGCTTGCATTCATCGCCAAGCTCAAGATCATCGACAGGTGGCTTGCACTGGATGAGGAAGCCGGAAGAGAAATGTTCCGCAGGCTCGTCGACGAAGTCCGCGAGACTTTCAGCGGGGTCACCTATTCAGCACCTACAGACAAATAACAACAATCAGATATGAAGACAACAGGTAAGGTAACAGGAATAGTTTCCAACCTTGTGACTGTGCAGGTGGACGGTCCTGTGGCAGAGAATGAACTCTGCTACATCACCCTCGACGGCACACCTCTCCTCGCAGAGGTCATCAAGGTCAACGGAGACAAGGCTTCCGTCCAGGTGTTCGAAAGCACACGAGGACTGAAGAACGGAGATACCGTGGAGTTCGAGGGAAGGATGCTTGAGGTCACACTCGGCCCTGGCCTTCTTTCCAGCGTCTATGATGGTCTCCAGAACAATCTGACCACGATGGAGTCAGTGTTTCTCCGCAGAGGAGAGTACACCGATCCTCTCGACCGCGAGAAGCTCTGGGGATTCACCCCTATCGCAAAGGCCGGAGACAAGGTCGCTGCAGCCGACTGGCTCGGAGAAGTCAAGGAAGGCTGGCTGCCTCACAAGATCATGGTTCCTTTCTCATTCAAGGGAAGCTACACCGTCAAGTCGGTGGTCCCGGAAGGTGAGTACAAGGTGGACGACGTGATTGCAGTCCTCGTCAATGAAGACGGAGAGGACGTGAACGTCACAATGACCCAGAAGTGGCCTGTGAAGGTCGCAATCAAGGCATACAGGGAGAAACCTAGGCCTCAGAGAGTGATGGAGACCGGCGTACGTGTCATCGACACTTTCAACCCGATCGCGGAAGGCGGTACAGGATTCATCCCTGGACCTTTCGGATGCGGCAAGACCGTCCTCCAGCACGCGATTGCAAAGCAGGGCGAGGCTGACGTCATCGTCATGGCAGCCTGCGGAGAGCGTGCAAACGAGGTCGTGGAGATCTTCACCGAGTTCCCTGAGCTCATCGACCCGCACACCGGACGCCACCTCATGGAGCGAACCACCATCATCTGCAACACTTCGAACATGCCTGTGGCTGCCCGCGAGGCTTCCGTCTACACGGCGATGACGATCTGTGAATATTACCGTGCGATGGGACTCCGCTGCCTTCTTCTCGCAGACTCCACATCCCGCTGGGCACAGGCCCTCAGGGAGATGTCCAACAGAATGGAGGAACTTCCGGGAGCAGACGCATTCCCTGTCGACCTGAGTGCCATCATCTCAAGCTTCTACGCACGTTCCGGAATGGTTGTCCTCAACAACGGCAAGACTGGAGCTGTCACCTTCATAGGGACTGTCTCCCCTGCCGGCGGAAACCTCAAGGAGCCTGTGACCGAATCCACCAAGAAGGCAGCAAGATGCTTCTACGGACTCGAGCAGAACAGAGCAGACCAGAAGAGATATCCGGCAGTCAACCCGCTTGACTCCTATTCAAAGTACCTCGAGTACCCTGAGATCATCAAGTACCTCGACGAGACTGTGGAGAAGGGATGGGTTGCCAAGGTCCAGAAGATGAAGAACCTTGTCCGCCGTGGACGCGAGGCAAACGAGCAGATCAACATCCTCGGTGACGACGGTGTACCTGTAAGCTACCACATCAGCTTCTGGAAGTCCGAGCTCATCGACTTCGCCTTCCTCCAGCAGGACGCATTCGACGCCATCGACGCCCTCTGTCCTTTCAACCGCCAGAAGTACATGCTCGACCTCGTGGAGAAGATCTGCGACAAGGATTTCGCCTTCGAGGACTTCGAGCAGTGCCGCGCATGGTTCAAGGAACTCATCAACGACCTCAGGCAGATGAACTACACCAAGTTCGAAGGCCCTGAGTTCGAGGAATATGCAAGGAAAATCAACGAAAAGATAGCATAAGACCATGGCAAACAAGGCATATCAAAGAATATACACACGCCTGGAGGCAATCACCAAGGCCACCGTCTCACTCAAGGCCAAGGGCGTCTCCAACGATGAGCTTGCCGTTGTCAATGGCAAGCTTGCACAGGTCGTGAAGACCAAGGGAGACCTCGTCACCCTGCAGGTGTTCTCCGGAACAGAAGGCATCCCTACCGACTCAGAAGTCACCTTCCTCGGCGAGCCTCCTACACTCAAGGTTTCCGAGCAGCTGTCAGGACGCTTCTTCGACGCCTACGGACACCCTATCGACGGTGGTCCGGAGATTGAAGGCGAGGAAAGGCAGATCGGAGGACCTTCCGTCAACCCTTACAAGAGACGCCAGCCATCCGAGCTGATCCCTACCGGCATCGCAGGAATCGACCTCAACAACACCATCGTGTCCGGGCAGAAGATCCCGTTCTTCGCCGACTCCGACCAGCCATACAACCAGGTCATGGCAGACGTAGCCCTCAGGGCAGATGTCGACAAGATCATCCTCGGAGGAATGGGTCTTTCCAACGATGACTATCTCTTCTTCCGCAACGCATTCGAGAGCGCAGGCGCACTCGACAAGATCATCTGCTTCGTCAACACGACAGAGAATCCTCCTGTGGAGCGACTCCTCGTCCCTGACATGGCCCTCACGGCAGCAGAGTACTTCGCAGTCGACAGGAACGAGAAGGTCCTCGTGCTCCTCACCGACATGACGCTCTACGCAGACGCACTCTCGATCGTGTCCAACCGTATGGATCAGATTCCATCCAAGGATTCAATGCCAGGTTCCCTCTACTCAGACCTCGCAAAGATCTACGAGAAGGCAGTGCAGCTCCCTACCGAAGGTTCCATCACCATCATCGCGGTCACCACGCTCAATGACGGAGACATCACCCACGCGATCCCGGACAACACCGGATACATCACCGAGGGCCAGCTCTTCCTCCGCGCGGACTCCGACTCAGGCAAGGTCATCATCGACCCGTTCCGTTCTCTCTCCCGACTCAAGCAGAGAGTCCAGAACATCAAGACCAGGGAGGACCACAGCCAGGTGATGAACGCAGGTGTGCGACTCTACGCAGATGCACAGAACGCAAAGACAAAGCTGGAGAACGGTTTCGACCTCTCCGACTACGACCACCGCTGTCTCGACTACGCCAAGGAATATGCAACCAGGCTGCTTTCCATCGATGTAAACATCTCCATCACAGAGATGCTCGACACCGCATGGGAGCTGTTCGGCAAGTATTTCACCAAGGCTGAGACCGGTATCAAGCAGGCACTCATCGACAAGTACTGGAAAGCATAATAGCAGATGGCTATCAAGTTTCAATACAACAAGACAGCGCTGAACAACCTGCAGAAGCAGCTCAAGATGCGCAAGAACGCCCTCCCGACGTTGCAGAACAAGGAGAGCGCCCTTAGGCTTGAGGTGCGCAAGGCAAAGGAGAGGAGTGAATCCCTCATCGCTGAGCTTGAAGAGGCCGAGAGGAAGTACGACTATCTCGCTCCCCTGTGGAACGAGTTCGAGCCGGGACTCGTCTCGATCACGGACATCGACCTGACGACCATCAAGGTCGCCGGTGTCAAGTGTCCGGAGCTCAAGAGCATACAGTATGAGATCAAGCCTTTCAACGCCTTCATCAAGCCTGCATGGTACATCGACGGTGTCGCCATCCTGAAGGAACTCTCGAGGCTCGGCATCGAATCCGAGGTCTACCTCGAGAAGCGCAGGATCCTGGACTACCAGAGGAAGAAGACCACCCAGAAGGTGAACCTCTACGAAAAGGTCCAGATCCCTGGCTACCAGGAGGCCATCCGCAAGATCAAGCGCTACATGGAAGACGAGGAGAATCTGAGCAAGGCCTCGTCCAAGATCGTAAAGGAACGTCACGCTCAGGAAGAAGCAGAGCAGGAGCTGGAGGAAAGCAGAAATGATTGACAAGATGACCAAATACTCCTTCATTCTTCTCAGTGGGAAGAGTGAGGAATTCCTTTCAGGACTGCAGGGACTCGGTCTCGTGGACATCACGAGATCCAGCAAGCCGGTGGACGAGAAGTCCGCAGCTCTTCTCGCTGAAAGCAACGAGCTCAGGAAGGCCGTCTCGACCCTCAAGGGCTTTGACTGTTCCAAGGATCCGGAGATAGAGAGGATCACCGTAGCCATCGACCCTGACATGAAGGTCGATGACCCTATGGCATGCTTCAGGGAGACCTCAGCAAGGCTGGTCGCCCTCCAGGCAGAGCTCGACCAGGCCAGGAAGGATGTCGAATCGGCAAGGGCATGGGGCTCCTATGACAGAAACGCGCTTGAGGCGATTTCATCCCTTGGCTACAAGGTCCGCTACTACTGCATCTCAAAGAAGAAGTACGACCCTTCATGGGCCTCGATCTATCCACTTCAGGAAGTTGCCGACAACGGAAAGACCGTGTGGTTCGTGACCGTCTCGGACGACCCTGAGTACAACCTCCCGGTTGCAGAGAGCCCGATCCCGACCGAAGATCTCGGATCGGCGGAGAGAAAGGTCGCCCGCATCAAGGACGAGCAGATCCTCTGCAAGGCAAGGATGCTCTCTCTCAAGGAATATGCGCCCGAGATGGAAAGGCAGAGCGAAGGGAAAGCCTCGGAGCTCCAGCTTTATCTCGCACAGGCAGGTTCCGGAAAGGTTGCAGATGACCTCGTGACCACTTTCGTAGGCTTCGCTCCGACGGACTGCGACGCTCAGCTCTGCGCCGAGTTCGACAGGATGGACGTCATCTACGTCAAGGAAGACGCAGTCAAGGACGACAACCCTCCGATCAAGATGAAAGGCAACTGGTTCACCAGGATGTTCACCGTCCTCACGGACATGTACGGACGTCCTGTCTACGACGAGTTCGACCCGACACCATACATCTCGATCTTCTTCACACTCTTCTTCGCGAAGTGCATGGGCGATGCAGGCTACGGCCTCATGCTCCTCATCCTCGGAATCGGAATGAAGAAGATGCTCGGAGACCTTGCACCGCTCGTCACCACCCTCGGCGGCGCAACTCTGATCATGGGCATCGTGCTGCACACATTCTTCGGAATGGACATCTCGACAGCGGCATGGGTGCCTGCAGGGCTTAAGAAATGCATGATCACAGGATCGATTGCAGGCTACGACGCACAGATGCTGTTCTCCATCCTCATCGGAGTCATCCATCTCTGCATCGCTATGCTCCTCAAGGCAATCTACTCTGTCAGGAAAAGCGGATTCATGGCCTCGCTCGGAACCCTTGGATGGACACTCCTGATCGTCGGTGGAGTCATCGTCGGCGGATTCGCCCTCCTCGGAGTCATCGGAGCCACGGCAACGAAATGGACAGTGATCGTCCTGGGTGCAATCTCCGCACTTGGAATATTCCTGTTCAACGACATCCACCGCAACCCGCTCATCAACATCGGCTCAGGCCTCTACGAGACCTACAACACCGTGACGGGCCTGCTCGGAGATGTCCTCAGCTACCTGAGGCTCTATGCCCTCGGTCTCGCCGGCGGCATGCTGGGAAATGCATTCAACAGCCTTGGAACCACACTTCTGGGAATCGATGTGCCAGGAGTGAACATCATCGGATGCGTGCTCATCCTTGTGTTCGGACACGTGCTGAACCTTGCAATGTGCTGCCTCGGTGCATTTGTCCACCCTCTGCGACTCAACTTCCTCGAGTTCTTCAAGAACAGCGGCTATGAAGGTGCCGGAAGAGTTTACGACCCTCTCAAAACCAACCTTAGTGAATAATAAACAAAACAAATAAAAATCAAACAGTTATGAACGAAATTTTAGGTTATCTCGGACTGGGCCTCATGCTGGCCCTCGCAGGTGTAGGTTCTGCAATCGGAACCACCATCGCCGGCAACGCAGCTGAAGGTGCCCTCAAGGTCAATCCTGAGAAGTCAGGAAACTACATGGTCCTTTCCGCCCTTCCTGCAACTCAGGGTATCTACGGATTCGTAGCATTCTTCATGTGGCTCGGCCGTGACTTCGCAACACAGGGAGCCCTCATGTTCGGTGTCGGAATCTCTGTAGGTCTCGTCTGCCTCATCTCTGCAATCCGTCAGGGAATGGTCTGCGCCAACGGTATCGTCGGTGTAAGCCAGGGTCACAACGTGTTCACCAACACCCTCATCTACGCAGCGCTTCCTGAATTCTACGCAATTCTCGGCCTTGTAGGTGCCATCATGGCATAATACGGCCATGTCACTGATCAAATCAATCTCGGGCATCCGAGGTACAATAGGGGGAAAGCCTGGAGACGGGCTCTCCCCTGTTGACATTGTAAAGTTTACCTACGCCTACTGTGCAACCCTCCCGTCAAGGAAAGTCCTTCCCGAGGGAAGGAAAAAATACAGGATCGTGGTGGGAAGGGACGCAAGGCTTTCCGGAGAGATGGTAGAGAACCTAGTCACAGGCACACTGATGGCCTGCGGCGTGGACGTCATCAAGGCCGGCTTTGCATCCACCCCGACTACGGAGATGGCCGTCATCTTCTCAGAAGCTGACGGAGGAATCATCCTGACAGCATCGCACAACCCAAGGCAGTGGAATGCACTCAAGCTTCTCAACGACAAGGGCGAGTTCCTCACAGCAGAGCAGGGAAAGCAGATCCTTGACCTTGCCGAGACCGAGGACTTCGACTTTGCCCAGGTCGACGAGCTCGGAACCCTCACCGAACACGACTTCACCGAGGAGCACCTCGATGCCGTCATAGCCTTGGAAGCAATTGATGCAGAGGCCGTAAGGAAGGCAGGGTTCAAGGTTGTCGTCGATGCAGTCGACTCGGTCGGAGGCATCATCATGCCGAAGCTTCTCGAAAGGCTCGGCGTCGAGTGCATCAAGCTCAACTGCGAGCCTACCGGAAACTTCAGCCACAACCCGGAACCGCTTCCCCAGAACCTCGTCGAGCTCAGCGAGACTGTCATCAGAGAGAAGGCCGACCTGGGAATATCCGTGGATCCAGACGTTGACCGCCTTGCGTTCATCTGTGAGGACGGGAAGCCATTCGTCGAGGAATACACCCTCGTCAGTGTCGCCGACTACCTGTTCGAGAGAGCACAGCAGAAGGCAGAGGCTGAAGGCAAGTCCCTCGAGGAAGTCACAGCTCCTTACAGGCCGGTTTCAGTCTCCAACCTGTCCAGCAGCCGTGCGCTGAGGGACGTCACCGAAAGACACGGAGGATGCTACAAGGCATCGGCCGTCGGAGAGGTGAACGTCACGACTCTCATGCACTCGGAGAAGGCCCTGATCGGAGGCGAAGGCAACGGAGGTGTGATCTACCCTGCAATCCACAGCGGCAGGGATGCGATGGTCGGAACTGCCCTGTTCCTCTCCAACCTTGCTCACAAGAAGCTCAAGGTCAGCGAATTGAAGAAGACTTATCCAGAATACAAGATCGCGAAGAACAAGATCGAGCTAAGCGACAAGGGACTGATCGACAAGATTCTCGACAGGATGAAGTCCGCCTACGCAGCGGAAGACATCAACGACATCGACGGAGTCAAGATCAGCTTCGAGTCGAGACGCAGCTGGGTACACCTCCGCAGGTCCAACACGGAGCCGATCATCAGGATCTACTCCGAGGCACCGACCATGGAGGAGGCCGAGAGCCTCGCCGCGGACGTGATTGCAATCGCACAGGAGACAATCAAGCAATAGAAGATGTTTTCATTCAGGACAGGAGCACTGGAGAACCAGCTGGACAAGGCGCTGATGAGCGGCCGTGTCGGCTGTTTCTGCACCCAGAACTGCTGGGACACCGCCAGGGGCAGGTACATGTACGACCTGTTTGCCGAACGCGGCAACCTGCAGGTCGTGTTCAAGCCGAAGTTCGCTGAGCTGACGCCGGGAACGAACCACATCATATTCACGGAAGAGGAGGTCAGGCAGCTGGATGCGATAGTCGTCGAGATCCAGGATGCCGGAGCGCGCTACTTCAACTACACAAAGGATGTACTCTCCCTGATGGAGATGCTGTCCGGGATGGAAGAGGCTCCGGCACTGTACATCGTCGACCACATCAACCCAGCCGGCAGAATCGTCGAAGGGTCCATGCCCGACGGCAAGACCGAAGCGCACACGCCGAAGGTCGCACACAGGCACGGACTGACCCTCGGGGAGCTCTGCAACCTGTACTACCACGAGATCGGAGCGACATTCGCGCTGCATGTGATCTCGGCACTGGCGAGCGATGCCACAAGGCAGCTTCTGCCGTGGACGATAGCCCCGGCATCCGACATCCCAGGCATGTTCACATGCGAGATGTACAGCGGAGGCGGACTCTGGAACAACACAGCGATCACTCCAGCCATCGGAACCGCAAGGCCTTATGAATATCTCGGTGCGCCGTTCATCAGGCACAACAGCCTTGATGTCCTGCCGGCACCATCGGGAGTACTGATGAGGCCATGCACCTTCACCCCATCCACGGGACGCTACCAGGGCCAGCTGTGCCAGGGCTACCAGATCATGCTGCAGCCCGGTACCGAATACCATTCGCTGCTGCACACTCTCCAGCTGATGAGATACTTCAGCGAAAGGTACTCCCAGTTCGAGTTCCTTGATGGATTCGAGGAGAAGCTTTCCGACAGCGTCATAATGAGCTATCTCAAGGGAGAGATCTCATTCCAGGAAGTGAAGGAGCATGTGAAGACAGAGGAGCAGAAATGGATCAGGAAGGCAAAGCGCTTCTGCCTTTATGACGACCAGCCATACAGGATAAAATAACGCAGAAAAAAGAATAAAAGTCCTGTTTTTGTCAAAAAATGCGTATATTTGCAGTCCGTAAAAAGAAGACAACATTAAAAACAATAAAGAAATGAAAAAAGGACTTCATCCCGAAAACTACCGTCTTGTGGCTTTCAAGGATATGTCAAACGAGACCGTGTTCCTTACCCGTTCATGCGCTGAGACAAAGGAAACCATCGAGGTTGACGGTGTAACCTACCCGGTTGTAAAGGTCGAGATCTCCAACACATCTCACCCATTCTACACTGGCAAAGTCAAGCTTGTTGACACCGCTGGTCGCGTTGACAAATTCTACCAGAGATACAAGAATCGCCAGAAGTAATTTCTGCACGGTACAAGATACAAAGGCTGACCCATCGGGCCAGCCTTTGTCTTTTCATCCATTTCAGGGATCATTCCAGGATCCGGATGCTGACAGGACCGACAAGGCCGCTGTCGCGCAGCGGAGAACCTGCAGCAGGATAGTTGGAGGACCAGGTCTTGCGGTCGCCTTCATCCTGAAGGGATGTCGTACGCAAGGCGGTTGAACCAAGTGTTGGTCACCTCGATTGTCAGCTTGTTCTTTCCCTTCCTGAGCAGGCCGGTGACATCGACCGAGTAAGGAGCTGTCCAGACAGAGCCCAGGTCATGTCCGTTCAGGACCACCCTGGCGACATTGGCGACATAGCCAAGATCCAGGACCATGCGGGCATCGCGAGGAAGCTTGCCGGCGCGGAATGTAGTTGAGTAGGAGCATGTTCCGGAAAAGGCTCTGGCCTCATCGGACAGCGGAAGATCCTTCAGCGGAGCGAGAGCATCCAGCTTGACAGGAGCATCCTGTCCCCATCCATCAGGAATGTCGAGAGTCCATGGCCCAGCGACTGCGAGCGTGGAGACAAGTGAATCGGCAAGCACAGGAGCAGCCATCGCTGGAGAATCATTCCTGACGACAATGAAACGGGTCTCATCCTTGGCAAGGGAAAGTTCCATCCCCTCCGGACAAGCCTGAACCGAACCATCCACCGGATTCCAGAGTTCCACCGCACCTGATGCACGCAGCCTGACCTTGCCCTGGAACGTCTTTCCAGGCTCAGGGCAGACATAGTACCAATCCGCTCCATCGATCTGCCTGTGAAGCCACTGAAGGCCTTCTGCCTGAAGGTCCGGGGCGATCCCAAGAAGCTTCAAAGCCTCGCCTATCGAATATCCACTGACAACTCGTCCCTTTCCCACACTGCGGATGCCGGAGAGCCTGTCAAAGCCCCAGAGGGCATCAGAGGCAGCCTTCAGCCTGGCACCGGCATTGTCCGGATCGCTGAGCGTTGCAAGTCCCAGAGGGGCATCGCCGACGATCGTGGCACCCTCGCGTACAAGTTCAAGCATCTTCTCGACAGTCTCAGGAAGGCACCTGCGGGACTCTGGGATCCAAAGGACGCGGTACTGGATCCCCTCTGGGGTCACAAGGCATCCATCCTTGACGGAGAGCCTGTTCAGAAGGACATCCGGGTTGCAGTAGTCGTAGCGGTAGGCAGAAGGGAACGGAGCGTTCTGGTCCGGCTTGTGGTCGATCTCATCACCAAGGTACCAGAGCACGTCAGAGACAGGACGTCCCCTCTCCAGGAGAAATGAAGTCCTGGCCGTACAATCGTTGAAAGCGCCAATGTGCCTCCACCATGTCTGGGAGCGGAGGAAAGGAGTTCCGATGCCGATTCCGAAGGAACTGCCGGGGACAAGCCTGCCTGGGGCAGGATTGTGGGTGTAAGCCTGATAGACGAAATAGCTGGCACCGTGGATGAAGTTCTTGTTGGCTCTCTCGCGGAGGGCGCTGAGCTGCTCGTCCCAGGTCTGCTGCATCGACGTGAACGCTTCGGCAGCGACGCGAGGCTTGCCATAGAGATGGGCAGCGGATGCAGTCGGCCTGATCGGCTTGAAGTTGAAAGTACCGACAAAGATGTCCGGGTCATGTACCCAGAACTCACACATCGGAACGTCGGCGAACTTGAAATACTCCATTATGTCGCTCGGGAACACATCGCCTGATGACGTCTCGTAGGTCACGGTAAGTCCCCTGGAATGGGCAAGATCCGTCATCCTGCCATAGAACTTGCTCACTACCAGGTCGTTGATGACGCTTCTCCAGTCGCGGAGGAAACGAGCCGTGGTCTCAGGATCCTTCACGACATAACCCATGAGCGCAGGCATCCATGGACGGATGTCGTAGCCGGTCACACGCTTGAACTCCTGCTCCATCGTCTTGGTCCATGTCTGCGTCTCGCACTCCCAGCTGTCCATCAGCATGCCGTCAAGAAGTCCGTTGAGACGGCCGTCGACAAGCTTGCCGACGTAGCCGGCGAAATGGCTGTCAGCCCCTTCGAACGAGAACTTGTCGCACTCGAAGCCTGTAGCCTCGGCCGGAGCCGGACCGTTCTTCTTGCCGGTGTTGACATTTCCGATCCTGAGGATCGTCCACTCCCCTTCCGGAAGGCTGACGTCAAGCGAACCGTCGGAACGCATGCAGGAAGTGATGTCACGCACATCCGAGACCCAGCTCCCTGCATCCTGCAAAGGCTCATCATTGTTCCTCAGGATGCTTCTCAGACTCCACCCGGCCTCAGACTCCCAGCCGTTCTTCCTGGCTGCGGAAAGCAGGCGGAATGAGCTGAGTGCCATCGACGCATGGGTGTTGGCGATGGCAAGCCTGTAATGGTCAGTTGCGGGAACCTCATCGCAGGCAAGGCTCAGAGGCCTGTCGTCCTGCCAGTTGCTCTGAGGCCAGTCCGTGTCGAAAAGGACCTTGGACGAGCCGTCAGGATAGACAGCCTCCATCCTCCCATGGATTCCCGGATCGTAGCAGTACCAATGGTTCGAGAGCTGTACTGAAGAGAACTCCACGGTCCTCACCGTCTGCGCCTCGTCAAGCACGATGTCAAAGACATGAGGCTCCAGCGCATTGGTCTGAGGATGGTTTCCCAGGATCTGCGGAGTGACTGAATATTCAAGTGCGCCCGCCTTCTCTCCTTCAGGAGTCGGGAAGGCCAGCACCATGACATCCTGATAGTCGCGCCAGTCCACCTCAGACTCGGCTGGAAGCGGAAGCACAGCGGCCGAAGGATCCGACGTGGTCACCGTCGTCCACACAAGATGTCTCATCGCCTTGTCCGGAGTGATCCAAGGCCCACCGGCCATGGCCCATCCGGGACAGTTCTGCAGGGTGAATCTAAGTCCAAGCCTGCTCGCCTCCTCGGCAGCGAACTGGACAAATTCCTCCCATTCCGGGCTGAGGCTGGTGATCTGCTTCACCCCCGGCCATGGGTCGCCCTGGTTGCCGAAGAACATCTGGACACCGGCAAAGCCTGCCTCCTTGATGGATTCAAGGTCAGCCGTGATGCCCTCCTTTGAAAGGTTGCCGCTGAGGCACTCGATCCAGATTTCCGGATAGAACACCCTCTGAGGGCTCTTGAAGAGAGCGATGTCAGCGTCTGAGAAAGGACGCTCAAGAACATCCTTCGACGGAAGGATAGGCTGGGCCTGACAAAGCGCTGCCGCGAATCCTGCGGCCAGCGCGGCTATGATTCTTCTATTCAGCATGATCGATCCAGACTTTCATTGGAGATGCTTCCCTGTTGTCCCATGAGAAATAAGGGATGAGATTGAGATCGCCGGCAGCGGTCCTGGCGGTAATCGTCTGGACTCCGCCGAGAAGACCGGCATTGAAAACGGTCTCGAATGTGGTAGATGGCTCCAGCAGAGCATCGGTGTAGACATCCTCATTGTCAATGCCTTCCATGCAGTAGACAAGAGGTCCGCGCATGATCGCGCGCTTTCCTTCGTCAGCCTTGACACGTGGGTCTGCGGCAACGGCGGTCACCGGCATGTCGAAGTTGAGAGTGATGACGTCACCGTCCTTCCACTTGCGCTCGATGCAGAGATAGCCCTTGTCGAGCGACTCGGCAGGGCAGGTGATGTCCTCGCCATTGAGTGAGGCGGTCCATCCGGCGCACCATCCAGGGATCCTGACCTTGACGGCACGGTTCCTGGCCTTGGATGAGGAGACTGCAATCTCGACCTTGCCGTCCCAAGGATAGCAGGTCTTCTGGGTCAGGGTCAGCCCATCGACAGTGGTGCTTCCACCGATGAAGAGATTGACGAAGATGGTGTTGTCGGCCGTGCCGTAGACATAGTTTCCGACAGAAGGGATGAAGCGGCAGAGATTGGAAGGGCAGCATGCGCAGCCGTACCAAGCCTGCCTGTGATGGTTTCCGTCGGACTCCAGAGGGTTCACATAGAAGAAACGGTCTCCGTTCAAGGATATTCCTGAAAGGACGCCATTGTAGAGGGAGCGCTCGAGGATGTCGATGTACTTCGCATCGCCTGTCATCCCGTTCATCCTCCAGTTCCAGAGGACCATTCCGATCGATGCGCAGGTCTCGCAGTAGGCTTCCTTGTTCGGAAGGTCGAAATCAGCCGAGAAGCCCTCCGAATGGCCAAGATGGCCGATGCCGCCGGTCACGTACATCTTGCACTCGACGATGTTGTCCCAGAGACGGTCGAGTGCAGCCATGTAGCCTTCATCGCCGGTGTAGGCAGCGATGTCGGCCATTCCGCAGAAGAGATACATGGCCCTGACTGCATGTCCCTGGATCTCCGTGAGATCACGGACCGGGACAACGTCCTGATAATGTATTGGATTCCAACCATTTCCATAGACACCGAAACCATGGCCGCGCTCATCCACCAGCCACTGCGCAAAGTCGAGATACTTCTTCTCGCCCGTCAGCCCGTAGAGCTTGACCAGGGCAAACTCGATCTCCTCATGGCCAGGGACCCAGTCCTTCTTTCCGGGACCGAAGGTGTCCATGATGTGGGCAACCATGCCCTTTGCGACGTCCAGAAGCTTGGACTTGCCTGTGACATCATAGTAAGCGATCGCAGCCTCGAGAAGATGACCGGCACAGTACATCTCATGCTTGTCCATGTCAGTCCACCTGTTCTCAAGGCCCGTCAGGGTGTAGAAGGTGTTGATGTAGCCATCAGGCTGCTGGGCTGCAGCGAACTTGTCGATCCATTCGTCGCACTTTGCCTCAAGCTCAGGATCAGGGTTTGTCTTGAGTGAGTAGGCGAATCCTTCGACTGCCTTGTAGACATCGGAGTCGTCGAAGAAGATTCCGGAGTGCTTTCCCTCCCCCTTCGCTGCATTCTCGAAATTGCGGATGCGGCCGGTCTGGTTTTCAATCTGGTCGATGCAGACCGGAATCGTGGCTTTCTTGACCTTCTCAAGCTGTGGGTTCCAGAAGGCGTCGTCGATGCTGACTTCGAAGAAGGCTACAGGGGTAACGGCCTTGTCTGCGACAGGAGCTGTCTGGCATGCAGCCAGCGAGACTGCAAGGACAAGCGGTAAGGACTTCCAATGCTTCATGTGGAAAAATGCATTTAGTGTTTCAGTAAAAATACGCAATAACTATTTTTTGAGCAAAAAAAGCTGTTTTCCTCAAGAAAAATTTGGAAGAAGAAAAAAATTGCCTATCTTTGCAATCCCAAACGATAAATGCTGGGTTCGTATAACGGTTAGTACTCGAGATTCTCAATCTCGCAATAGGAGTTCGATTCTCCTACCCAGTACCAGGTGCCGGAAACGGTGCCAATGAATAGAGGAC
>JAGHSC010000240.1 GCA_018066065.1 Candidatus Cryptobacteroides faecihippi | reverse complement strand
GCTGAAGGAGATCCCGTACTGCTCGATGGCAATCGGGATCCGTGCCGACCGCAAGGATTCTTTCTTCAAGAACTTGCAGTCAAGGGTCGCCAATGGGTTCAGGAGGATGATGACACAGGATGGTGCATTGGACCCCGGTTGCCCGCTGAAGGTGATCCGTACCGATGTCGCCGGATCATTTCCGATGCTCAAGGGGATGCACAGGTTCCTTCCTGCCCTTGTCCCTCTTGAGGAAGGTGCGTCGTACAGGCAGGTCCCGGTGAGGCATCTCCCGAGAAGGGCCGGCAAGTCGAAGTTCCATCTATGGAACAGGTTCTTCGGTCCTCTGGCCGACTGCCTTGCCTACCGCTGGATGAAATCCCGCATCATCCGTCCGAAGGTCACGGACAGCAATCTTTAGTGGAAATGGTCAACACGCTCGGTCATAAGGCAGGATCATTCCTGACGAGGCATCCGCTGCTCATAGCGTTTGCCTTCATCTTCATGTGCCTGCTGCCTGTCATGTCGATGAGGGATTTCAGCCCTTCGAACGAGTTGAGGTATCTCCGTATCGCCGATGAGGCAATCGCTCAGGGGCATCTTTTCGCCTTCACCCTCGACGGGGAAGCCTATGCTGACAAGCCACCTCTCTACCTTTGGCTGATAATGCTTTTCAGGGTGCTTCTGGGCAAGCATTCCATGCTGATGCTCTCACTCCTGTCGCTGGTGCCGGCATTCGTGACCGTTCACGTCCTGGACAGATGGCTGAAGCTGGACGACCATGTCGACCGGCTTGCGGTGTGCTTCATGATGATGTCCTGTGCGCTGTTCCTGGGGATGTCTGTCTTCCTGAGGATGGACATGCTGATGTCGATGGCCATCCTGCTGTCGATCCACACGTTCTACCGCATGTACCGCGGGGAGGGAAACCGCAGGAACCAGGAGATCATGCTCCCTGTGTGGATATTCATCGCTCTCTTCACGAAGGGGCCTGTCGGGCTGCTGATGCCTCTTCTGGTGATCGCTGTCTTCCTCATCAGGGTCGGAAGGGCGCGTGAGATCGGGTCCTATCTCGGGTGGAAGACATTCGGAATCATTGCTGCGCTGTGTTCCGTCTGGTTCCTGGGTGTCTACCTTGACGGAGGGAAGGGCTATCTTGAGAACCTTCTGTTCCATCAGACGCTTGGGCGTGCTGTCAACTCATTCCACCACAAGAACCCATTCTGGTATTACCTGATCACTTTCTGGTACGTGGTGGCCCCTTACTGCCTGCTCTTTGCCGGTGCGGTCGTCTCGACTCTTTATGCTTCCAGGAGGGGAGAGGAGCGGAGTGACCTTGAAGTCCTTTCGAGTGTGGCTGTCGTCTCCACGACGGTGATGCTCTCCTGCTTCAGCGGGAAGCTCGCGATCTACTATGCCCCGGTGATGCCGTTCCTTGTCCTGCTTCTGGTCGAGGTCGTGAGGAGGACGGGCTGGAAGCAATGGATGACCTGGAGCCTTGGGTCGGTCCTGGGTGCTGTCGGGCTTGCCCTGGTGCTTTTCCTGGGCGTCCTTGTCTTCGGCAGGGGAATCCCTCGGGTGGCATCGCTCCTGTCTCAGTTCCGTTTCCTGACCGAGCCTCTGTCTGTCTGTGCTGTCCTGATGCTCATCAGCGGCGTCTGCTTCGCCCTGGTGCTTCTGCATCGCGGGAAGGCGAACCTGGCAGTGACAGCCTGCATTGCGTCTCTATTCCTCGCAGTCTACACAGCTTCACCGGCGATGCCTCGGATCAACGACTGGGTGGGCTTCGCCAACCTCTGCGAGACAATCCCGGAGGGCGCCGAAGTGGCCACCGTCCATGTGCGGAGGAGTTCGAACCTGAGCTTCTTCCTGGGACATGACGTCGTCGACTACGGAAAGGATTTCGATTCTTTCCGTGCTGCAGTTGCGGAGAGTCCGGATTCCACGTCGCGTAGAGTCCTTGTGGTCAAGGAAAGGAAGCTGGCTTCCAACAGCGGCATGGACGAATTCGTCAAAGGCCACGAGCATTGGACTGTCGGGCCTTGGTGTCTTGTTTCCTATTGATTGTCAGCCGGTTCCTAGACCAGCTTGCAGATCAGAGTGGCTGACGTGCAGGACATAACCTCCACTTCAACATAGTCTCCGGCCTTGTGGACCTTGTCCGGGAAGACGCACATCTTGTTGCTTCCGGTGCGGCCGCAGAGCTCGTCCGGATTCTTCTTTGAAGGTCCTTCGACCAGGACCTTGAACTTCTTGCCGACATCCTTGAGGTTGCTGTCGAGGCTGAGCTGGTTCTGGAGGGTAATGATCTCGTTGAGTCTCCTTGTCTTGACCTCGAGGGAAACATCGTCCGGGAAGTGCCTTGCTGCCATGGTGCCCGGGCGCTCCGAGTAGTAGAACATGTAGGCGTAGTCGAATCCGACTTCCCTGAAGATGTCCAGGGTGTCCTGGTGGTCTTCCTCGGTCTCGGAACAGAATCCTGCGATCACGTCGGTCGTGATGCCGCATCCCGGCATGGCCTCCCTGATCTTTGCGACGCGGTCCAGGTACCATTCCCTGGTGTAGCGGCGTCTCATCTTCTCGAGCAGGCGGTTGGAGCCTGACTGGACAGGAAGGTGGATGTGCTCGCAGATGTTCTCATGGGCTGCCATGACTGCGATGAGCTCGTCGCTGATGTCCTTCGGGTGGTTTGTCGCGAAACGGACCCTTAGGTCTGGGCTGATCCCTGCGACAGCCTCGAGCAGCTCCGGGAACGAGACTTCCTTTCCTCCGTCTGCCGGCTTCCATCGGTAGGAATCCACATTCTGTCCAAGTAGGGTCACTTCCTTGTAGCCCTTGCTGAAGACGTCCCTTGCCTCCGCGACGATCGTCTGAGGGTCCCTGCTCCTTTCGGCTCCCCTGGTGTACGGAACGACGCAGTAGGAGCAGACATTGTTGCAGCCTCTCATGATCGAGATGAATGCAGAGACTCCGTTCCTGTCCGTCCTGACCGGGACGATGTCTGCGTAGGTCTCCTCATGGGAGAGGAGGACGTTGATCTGAGGCTTGTCCGGAGCGATGTCCCTGAGAAGGGTAGGGAGGGTCCTGTAGGAGTCCGGACCTGCCACAAGGTCCACCTTGCCGGTCTCGATCAGCTTGTCCTTGAGCCTTTCGGCCATGCAGCCCACGATGCCGATCACGGCATCAGGCTTGCTTTCCTTCTGTTTCTGGAACTGGTCGAGCCTGCCCCAGATCCTCTGTTCCGCATTGTCCCTGATGGAACAGGTGTTGGCGAGGATCACATCGGCCTCATCGATCGATTCTGTCCTTTCGTAACCCTCGTCTGCGAGGATGGAGAATATCACTTCAGAGTCGCCGACGTTCATCTGGCAACCGTATGTCTCAATGTATAGTTTCTTGCTCATGGTACTGCAAAGATATGTTTTTTTCAGCTAATTGGTATTTTTTCATAAATTTGTACGATATGAACATCCAGAATTGCATAAGATCCGCAGCTCGCAAGCTGGCCCTGATCGCTTCGTCAGTCATCCTGATGGCCGGCCTGAACAGCTGTGGCCTGTCCAAGATCAAGGACATCGAGGTTACTTCATTCGGTCTTGAGTCGTACTCCCTCAGGGGACTCCGCTCTGTCCAGGCAAAGGTGGTCCTCGGGGTCGACAACCCTTCCATCGGCTTCACTGTGACCGATCTCAACGGCATCCTGAAGTACAATGGCGAGAACTTTGCATCATACACCGCCGATTCGATCCGGGTGGAGGGAAAGTGCTCAAAGGTCTATGACCTGAACTGCACCGCAACCCTCAGCGATGGGGTGAGCCTCATGCAGCTGATGTCGATTGCCGGCAACCGCAGCCTGGAGGGTTTCACGACTGACGTCGAGGCTCGTCTCCATCTTGGGAAGGGAGCGGGCAAGAAGATCAAGCTCAAGAATCTGGACATCCAGAAAATGATGGAGGAATAACAGGAAATGAAGACTTTACTGAAGATAGCATCCATTCTGTCAGTGCTGCTGATTTCGGCCGGGCATGCCGCTTCGGCCCAGGGCACGAAGACCCAGAGCATGGACTCCGTGGTCTACCGCCAGGCTGCCGCAATGGATTCAACGCTGATCGGGAAGAGCATATTCAGCCTTCTCCCTTCTTCCGACAAGGGAGGCGCTTCCGGCGTCACCGTGCATCAGTCGGCTGCCATCCTCAAGGCGTTCAACTCGCATGTCGCAGCCAATCGCGACAGGAAGATGAACGGCTACCGTGTCAGGATATTCAGTGACAACAAGCAGAACTCCCGCGGGGCTTCCGAGGCTGCGCTTGCGCGCTTCAAGGGAATGTTTCCTGGCTGCTCTGCCTACAGGACCTACTCGAATCCTTTCTTCAAGGTGACGGTGGGCGACTTCCGCACGAAATCCGAGGCCATGAAGATGCTCCAGCAGCTCAAGGGATCCTTCCCGTCGGCTTTCATCGTCGCCGAGCAGATCAATTATCCTGTTGTCGACAGGCATCATGCCTACACCGTCGAGACCGTAAATCCTGAATAGCCATGGCAGGAATCAAGCAGGGATTGGAACTCAAGCAGACGCAGAAGCTGTCTCCTCTCCAGATCCAGACGATCAAGCTCATCGAGCTTCCGATCCAGGAACTGGAGCAGAAGATCCGCAGCGAGCTGGAGGAGAATCCTGTGCTTGATGATTCCCCGGTTCAGGACAAGGATGAGAACGATGAGCCGAAGGATGTCTCCATCGATGAACTCGACAAGGACGATCCGATTCCTGACTACAAGCTGAGGGTCAACAACTATGGCAAGGATGAGCGTCCTCAGTACAACACTTTCTCCGTCAAGGAGAGCTTTACCCAGAGCCTGATGGAGCAGCTTGGCTACCGCCAGCTTTCAAGACATGAGCATGATGTCGCTGCCTTCATCGTGGGAAGCCTCGATGAGGATGGGTATCTCCGCAGGGACATCGACAGCATCGTGGATGACCTTGCCTTCAGGGCCAACATCGAGTCGGATCCGGACGAGGTCCTGAGGATGCTGAAGGTGATCCAGGAATTCGAGCCGGTCGGGGTCGGCGCCCGTGACCTCAGGGAGTGCCTTCTCCTGCAGCTTCGCTCGCTCAGGCAGACTGATGAGGTCAGGATGGCCACCAGGGTCATCAGCGACTACTTCCAGGAATTCTCCAACAAGCATTTCCAGAAGATCATGGCCAGGCTTTCCATGTCGCCGGACGACATGAGGGCCGTACTTGCCAAGATTGTGAAGCTCAATCCTTCTCCGGGCGGCCAGATCGACGATTCCTACAACGACCAGGCTCAGCAGATCGTTCCCGATTTCGTGCTTGACATGGATGGGGGAGAGCTGCGTCTCAGCATGCCTCGATTCTCCGTTCCGGAGATCCGTGTGAACCGCAAGTATGCCGAGCTGCTTGCCGGCGCCCAGGGCTCATCGGAGCGCCAGCAGAAGGAAGCTGCGGCCTTCGTCAAGCAGAAGCTCGACTCTGCCAAGTGGTTCGTCGAGGCTCTCAAGCAGCGCCAGAACACCCTTGAGAGCACGATGAGAGCCATCCTCGACTACCAGCATGACTATTTCATGGATGGGGATGAGTCCAACCTCAGGCCAATGGTCCTGAAGGACATCGCCGAGAAGACCGGATTTGACATCTCGACCATCTCCCGTGTCGTCAACAGCAAGTACATCGAGACTCATTTCGGAATCTTCCCATTGAAATTCTTCTTCTCGGAAGGCCTTGAGAATCAGGATGGTGAAGAAGTGTCAACGCGAGAGCTCAAGAAGGTTCTCCGCGATTTTGTCGACTCCGAGGACAAGCGCAAGCCTCTCACCGATGACCAGCTTGTGGTCATGATGAATTCCAAGGGCTACAAGGTCGCCAGGCGCACTATTGCAAAGTACCGCGACCAGCTTGACATCCCGAAGGCCAGTCTGAGGAAGGAGATCTAAGCCCCTTCATTCCCTTACGGAAACACAACTCTGTCGTCCGCGAAGCTGAAGTAGCAGTCGTCGCAGACTATCACATGGTCCATGAGCGCGATTTCGAAAAGGTTCGCGGCGTTCTTCATCCTCTCGGTCTCCTCGATGTCCTTGGTCCCGGGTCTTGGGTTTCCCGAAGGGTGGTTGTGGACCATTATGATGCCTGTGGCATGCCTGTTCAAAGCCTCTTTCATCACAATCCTTGGGTCTACCACGGTGGCAGTCACTCCTCCCTGACTGACCATCTTCTTGTGTACCACGAAGTTGGCCCTGTTGAGAAACACAATCCAGCATTCTTCGTGCTGAAGTCCCCTGAGCATGGGCAGGAGCATCCTCCAGACCATCCCCGCATCGGTCAGCGCGACCCGTTCTATGCCTGGGTCCTCGAGACATCTCCTTTTTCCGAGTTCCAGCGCTGCGGCGATCGAAGCGTACCTTCCCGGTCCGATGCCGTCTGTCTCGATCATCTCCTCCGCGCTCATCGCGGCGATCTCCGAGAGTTTTCCCTCCGACCGCCTGAGGAGGCGGTTCGCTACTTCCAGCACATTCTCCTTTTGTGTGCCTGAGCCGATGATGATGGCAAGCAGCTCAGCATTCGTGAGCGCTCCCGGGCCATTGGATGCCATCTTCTCCCTTGGCCTTTCCGTGGAGCATAATTCCTTGATCTTCATAGTTCCGTTCAGTTTGATGATGGCCCGCAATATTGAATATCCAAACAGAAAAAACCTCAAGAAACGTAAAGAGTTTCCTGAGGTTTTCTGTTTTTTATCCCTTTCGGGGAGTGTGGTGGGAATTACTTCCTCTCCATTACCTTCTTTGCTGCTTCAGCGATGTGAGCTGCGTCCATGCCGTAAGCTGCGAGGAGCTCTGCAGGGGTACCGCTCTGGCCGAACTGATCCTTGCCGTTTACATACTCGATAGGCTTAGGGCAGGTTGAAGCGAGGACGCCGGCGATGAGCTCGCCGAGACCGCCTGCCATGTTGTGCTCTTCAGCGACAACGACTGCACCTGTCTTGACAGCGGAAGCGATGACAGCCTCAGTGTCGAGAGGCTTGATGGTAGCGATGTCGATGACCTCTGCGCAGATTCCCTCAGCCTCGAGAGCCTCGGCAGCCTGGAGAGCCTCCCAAACCATGTGGCCGGTTGCGAAGATGGTGACATCCTTGCCCTCGTTGAGGACATATGCCTTGCCGATCTCGAATGGCTCGTCAGGCATGAAGTCAGCTACCTTCGGACGACCGAAACGGAGGTAGACAGGACCATCGTACTTTGCAGCCGCGATGGTCGCATTCTTGGTCTGTGTCCAGTCGCAAGGGTTGATGACGACCATGTTAGGGAGAGCGCGCATGAGAGCGATGTCCTCCATTGTCTGGTGGGTTGCACCGTCCTCACCGAGGGTGATACCTGCGTGTGAAGAGGCGATCTTGACGTTGGTCTCACCGTAGCAGACTTCCATGCGGATCTGGTCGTAGACACGACCTGTGACGAACTCTGCGAATGAGCCTACGAAAGGAATCTTGCCACCGATTGCGAGACCTGCTGCTGCGCCGACCATGTTGGCCTCGGCGATTCCGCACTCATAGTATCTCTCAGGGAAAGCGTCAGCGAAAGCTTCCATTTTGAGGGAACCCTTGAGGTCAGCGGTGAGGGCTACTACATTTGCGTCAGCCTTACCAGCCTCGTAAAGACCAGCTCCGAAACCGCTGCGGGTGTCCTTCTTGCCTTTGTCTGTATATTTTTTCATGATGTTTCTTGAATTTTAAGATTAAAAGTCTCCCAAGGTTTCCTCGAGCTGTGCCATTGCGGTAGCGCACTGCTCCTCTGATGGAGCGTTGCCATGCCACTTGTGTGTGCCTGCCATGAAGTCTACGCCATGACCCATCTCAGTGTTGAAGATGATCATGATAGGCTTGCCCTGGCCTTCCTTTGCCTTTGCCTTTGCGAAAGCGTCAAGGACGATGTCCATGTCGTGGCCGTCAGCCTCGATGACATCCCATCCGAATGCTTCCCACTTTGCCTTGAGGTCACCGAGACCTGCGACACCTTCGGTGGTACCGTCGATCTGCTGGTGGTTCCTGTCGGTCATTGCGATGAGGTTGTCCACCTGGTGGTGAGCGGCGAACATTGCGCCTTCCCAGATCTGTCCTTCCTCGCTTTCACCATCGCCGAGCATGGTGTAGACGGTGTGGTTGTCGTTGTCGAGCTTCTTTGCGAGGGCGATGCCGATCGCTGCAGAAAGACCCTGTCCGAGAGAACCTGAAGTCTGTACGATTCCTGGAAGACCCTTCTCTACTGAAGGATGTCCCTGGAGGCGGGTGCCGAACTTACGGAAGGTAGCCATCTCCGCTACTGGGAAATAGCCTGACCTTGAAAGAAGTGAATAGTACACTGGGGTGAGGTGGCCAGCGGAGAGGATGAATGCATCCTGTCCCTTTGAATCCCTGGTCCATGTTGCAGGGTCGTGCTCCATTACGTTGAAGTACAACGCAGTCAGGAAATCGGTGCAACTCATGGATCCGCCCGGATGTCCGGACTTAGCCTTTGTGACCATCCTGATGATGTCTCTCCTTACCTGAGAGGCGGTCTTTTTCAAATCTGCTGCTGATTGCATTTTCTATTTGATATACTGAATTTGATTTATGGTAATTCTCGTTCGGAAAGCAAATATAAACCTTTTTTATATCAGTGGGAAATTTTATCTTTGTTGGATTGAAATTTTGACTGAAAATTAAAGTTTAATTATCATAATTTAATGGCACAGGTAGTAATTATGCCCAAGCAAGGGCAATCAGTAGAAAGCTGCATCGTCTCCGAGTTCAAGAAGAAGGTTGGAGACCAGGTGGCTGTGGGCGACGTCCTGTTCAGCTATGAGACTGACAAGGCGTCATTTGATGAAGAGTCCAAGGTGGCTGGTACCGTCCTCGCCTGCTTCTTTGCAGACGGAGATGAGATTCCAGTGCTTACCAATGTCATGGTGATCGGAAACCCTGGCGAGTCCTTCGCAGAGTTCGCACCATCAGGAGCAGCTCCTGCAGAGGCTCCTGCAGCACCTGCACCTGCACCTGCGGCTCCTGTCGCAGCCGCTGCACCTGCACCTGCTGCCGCTGCTCCGGCAGCAACCCCTCACGAGGGTGTCGTGTTCATGCCTAAGAATGGCCAGTCAGTGGAAAGCTGCATCGTCTCCGAGTTCAAGGTCAAGGTCGGCGACACTGTCAAGGCCGGCGACGTCCTCTTCAGCTACGAGACAGACAAGGCTTCCTTCGACGAGGAGGCAAAGGTGGACGGAACCGTCCTCGCAATCTTCTGGAAGGATGGCGACGAGATTCCTGTACTTCAGAATGTCATGGTGATCGGAAAGCCTGGCGACTCATTCGCAGAGTTCGACCCTAAGGCTGCTGCCGCTCCTGCCGCTGCCGCTGCTCCTGCAGCTGCTGCCGCTCCTGCCGCTGCCGCACCTGCCGCTGCTCCTGCAGCCGCTGCCGCACCAGCTGCTCCGGTTGTTGCCGGTGCTCCTGTCTCTCCAAGGGCAAGGAAGCTCGCTGAGGCAAAGGGTGTCAACACAGCAACGATCGCAGGCTCAGGCCCTCACGGCCGTATCATTGAAAGGGACGTCATCGCTGCAGCTGCAGCTCAGGGCCCTCTCACAGGCCTTGCAAAGGCAAAGATGGCAGAAGGCGGCCTCGTAGCCGGTCCTGGCACCGGTCTCGCCGGAGCAGTCAAGGGCTCTGACCTCAAGGTCTGGAAGGCTAACCACACCGAGATTGCAGGAGAAGGCGAGGAGTTCGAGGTCAAGAAGATGTCCAACATGCGCATGATCATCGCCAAGTCCATGTACAACTCCCTGCAGAACTCTGCACAGCTTACCCACATGCTCGGCGCAGACGCTCGCAAGGTACAGGCTCTCAGAAAGAAGGCAAAGAAGGCTCTCGAGGAAGGCAAGATCGATGTCAACATCACGATCAACGATTTCGTCTGCTACGCAGTCGTCAAGGCTCTCCTCAAGTTCCCTAGCCTCAACTCTCACTGCCTTGGCGATTCAATGCGAATCTTCAAGAATGTCCACCTCGGACTTGCAGTCGACACCGAGCGCGGTCTCATGGTCCCTGCCCTCAAGAATGCCAACGATCTCAACATCGTAGGTCTCGCAAAGAACCTCAAGAAGATCGCTGACGGCTGCAAGAAGGGCGGCATCAGCCCAGACCTCCTCTCAGCTGAGGCAGCATCATTCACCGTTTCCAACCTCGGTGGATTCGGAGTCGAGTACTTCACTCCTATCATCAACGTCCCTCAGAGCGCAATCCTCGGAGTCGGCACGATCGTCGCACGTCCTAAGGACCTCGGCAACGGCGTCTACGGATTCGTTCCTTACATGGGACTCAGCCTTACTTACGATCACCGCGCAATCGACGGCGGCGAGGCAACCAAGTTCCTCAAGCAGGTCGCAGTCGAGATCGAGAATCTTGAAGTTGAATTCTAAAATCACAGAATAACAATGTTTGATGTAGCAATCATCGGTGGCGGTCCTGGTGGATACGTCGCAGCAGAAAGAGCTGGTGCAGCCGGACTCAAGGTCGTTCTTTTCGAAAGAAAGAACCTTGGTGGTGTATGTCTCAATGAAGGATGTATCCCTACCAAGACGCTTCTCTATGGCGCAAAGGTTTACAACTATGCCGTCAACGGCGATCATTACGGAGTCTACACCGAGAACCCTACCTTCAAGTATGAGGAGTTCGTAGACCGCAAGGACAAGGTCGTCAAGAAGCTTGTCAGCGGCATCAAGGGCGCAATGAAGGGCTTCAAGGTTGAGGTCGTCAATGCAACCGCAACAGTCAAGGGCCGCAGCGCCGAGGGTGTCACCATCGAGGCTGACGGTAAGGAATATGTAGCAAAGAACCTTCTCATCTGCACAGGTTCCGAGGCTGCAGTTCCACCATTCCCAGGCCTCAAGGAGGCTGGCGACGTCATCGTCACCAACCGTGAGATCCTTGCTCTCCGAGAGCAGCCGGAGGAACTCGTCGTCATCGGCGGCGGTGTCATCGGTATGGAGTTCGCAGCATTCTTCAGCACAATCGGTACAAAGGTTACCGTTGTCGAGATGCTTCCTAAGATCCTCGGACCTCTTGATGACGAGATCTCTACAATGCTCCAGGGCATCTACGCAAAGAGGGGAGTCAACTTCTGCCTCAAGTGCCAGGTGACCGGAATCGAGGGCAACACCGTCGTCTACAAGGATCCTGAAGGAAAGGAGTGCCGCGTAAGTGGCGACAAGATCCTCGTCAGCGTCGGCCGTCGTGCCAACATCAACACCTGCGGTGTCGAGAACCTTGGTGTCGAGATGCTTCTCAACCGTGGCGGCAAGCCATGCGGAATCAAGGTTGACGAGCACATGCGCACCAACATCCCTAACGTCTATGCTGCCGGTGACATCACTGGCTTCTCGATGCTTGCCCACACTGCAAGCCGCGAGGGAGAGGTTGCAATCAACAACATCCTCGGCAAGAAGGACGTCATGCGCTACAACGCAATCCCTGGTGTCGTCTACACCAACCCTGAGGTTGCCGGCGTAGGTCTCACTGAGGCTGAGGCAAAGGCAAAGGGCATCGACTACAAGGTAGCCAAGCTCCCTATGGCCTACTCAGGAAGATTCGTCGCAGAGAACGAAGGTGGTGACGGAATCTGCAAGCTCATCGTCGGTGCCAAGTATCATGAGATCCTCGGTGCCCACATGCTCGGCAACCCTTGCTCTGAGATTCTCCAGAGCATGTGCATCGCCATCGAGCAGGAGATGACCATCGAGCAGATCAAGGAAGTTGTCTTCCCTCATCCAACCGTCGGCGAGATCATCAAGGAAACCGCATTTTCACTGAAATAGTTAATAATTAATAGCATAACATCATGCCAAAGTCACTTTACATCGATCCGGACAAAATCCTCCGCCAGGAGGCCAAGTCCAAGATTACTTTCCCTGAGGTTCCTGTGATGGTCTATGACAAGACTGTCAAGCAGGAGCTCGAGGAGAAGAACTTCACTGAGAAGGACCTTCTCAACATCTACCGTGACGTGTTCGTCATCCGTGAGTTCGAGACAATGCTCAACCTTGTCAAGACCACCGGTGGCTACAACGGAGTAGCTTACAACAACCCAGGCCCTGCCCACCTTTCAATGGGTCAGGAGGCTGCCGCTGTCGGTATGGCTTACACCCTTAACACTGACGACTTCATCTTCGGTTCACACCGTTCACATGGTGAGATCCTTGCAAAGGGTCTCCGCTCAATCGAGATCCTTCCTGAGGCTGACCTCGAGAAGATCATGAACGAGTTCTGGGATGGTGCTACCAACAATGTCGCCAACAAGGATTTCAAGGGAACCGCAAAGGAGAAGGGTATCCGCTTCCTCCTCTACGGTGCAATGGCTGAGATCTTCGCCCGCACGACCGGTTTCAACAAGGGTCTCGGCGGATCAATGCACACCTTCTTCACTCCATTCGGAATCATGCCTAACAACGCCATCGTCGGTGGTTCAGGCTCAATCGCTGCAGGTGCTGCCCTTTATAAGAAGGTAAACCGCAAGCCAGGTATGGTCGTTGCCAACCTCGGTGACGGTGCAATGGCACGCGGTCCAGTCCTCGAGGGTATGTCCTTCGCTTCAATGGACCAGTTCAGGACTCTCTGGGAGGGTGACATGAAGGGTGGTCTTCCACTCATGATCAATGTCATGGACAACCAGTACGCAATGGGTGGCCAGACCAGAGGCGAGACCATGGGTTACACTTTCCCTGCACGTATCGGTGCCGGCTTCAACCCTGAGGCATGGCATGCTGAGCGTGTCGATGGTTACAACCCTCTCGCAGTCATCGACGCTTACCGTCGCAAGAAGGCTCTCATCGAGAAGAAGGAAGGACCATGTCTCCTCGATGTCGTAACCTATCGTTACAGCGGACACTCGCCAAGTGACCAGGACTCTTACCGTACAAAGGAGGAGAAGGAAGCTTGGATGGCAGAGGATTGCATCATCGCATTCGGCAAGAAGCTTGTCGAGGCCGGTGTTGCTGATCAGGCTGCTCTCGACAAGATCCAGGCAGACATGAAGGATGTCATCTTCGAGATGTACAAGCTCGCCATCGATGAGACCGTATCTCCTCGCATGGACCTCTCCAACAACCAGGAGCTTCTCGGTGAGATGATGTTCTCAAACGGCAGCGTAGACTCTCTCGGTGGCGACACCAAGCCAGATGTCAACATGCCTCTCGAGGAGAACCCACGTGTCAAGCAGATCGCCGGCAAGAGCCGCTACTATCTCGACGCAGAGGGCAAGGTTGTCTCTAAGATGAAGATGTACAACATCAAGGACGGTCTCTTCGAGGCTATCGTCGATCGTTTCTACAAGGACTCAACTCTCATCGCCTACGGTGAGGAGAACCGTGAGTGGGGTGGTGCATTCGCAGTCTATCGTGGACTTACCGAGGCTCTCCCTTACCACAGACTCTTCAACTCACCGATCGCTGAGGCTGCCATCATCGGTACCGCTCTCGGTTATGCAATGTGCGGTGGCCGTGTCATCCCTGAGATCATGTACTGCGACTTCCTCGGATGCTGCGGTGACGAGATCTTCAACCAGCTCCCTAAGTGGCAGGCAATGTCCGGCAACATCCTCAAGATGCCTGTTGTCGTACGTGTATCTGTCGGTTCATAGTACGGTGCACAGCACTCACAGGTTTGGACTTCACTCTGCTGCCACAACCCTGGCCTCAAGGTCGTCTTCCCTGTGACTCCTTACGATGCAAAGGGTCTCATGAACTCTGCACTCCAGGGAACTGACCCTGTCATCTTCTTCGAGAGCCAG